>NZ_JBHSEL010000054.1:0-503 GCF_042653845.1 Daeguia caeni
CTTATCTCATAAGAAATCATGGCCTGAATATCTATATTTCGAGCACATTACGGCGCATTCTGGCATGCTTGTTCTCATACATGGCCATGTCGGCGCGCTTGACGACACTCTCCAGGCTTTCGTGGTCTCTGGAAGTTGCCCAGCCTATGGAGAGCGAGAGCTTTAACTGAGAATAATACTGATTGTTGATATCAACCAGCTGCTTGATCCGCTCGACGGTCGCTTCGCATGCCCGCTCATCAACAAATGGCATGATGATAGCAAATTCATCGCCACCTATTCGCGAGGCTGTGTTGGGTTCGCTGATGGCTTCATTCAGCACTTCACCGATACGACGCAGTAAGCCGTCACCGGCGGCATGTCCCCACTGGTCATTTGCATTCTTCAGGTCGTCCAGATCAATGATAATGACGGATACCGGGCGTGTCCGACATCAACGCCCATGAGACCAAATTGTATTAATTGAGAAGAGAGGGTTTTCGGCTCATCATAGCTTTATCAAA
>NZ_JBHSEL010000055.1:0-517 GCF_042653845.1 Daeguia caeni
CTCCGCCACTATCCAATTACAAACTCCCAACCGCCCGATTTGAGCACCAAAAATCCTTTTGATTTCAAAGGGTGTTAGCGGTTTCGACCGAACCTCTGAGACTGCCGGAACGCTAGATTTCAGTCTCTGAATGGCTTTCGTCTCAAACCATGCGAACCTCGGCCGATTTGGTTCGGTCGGAAAATATGTTTTTATCTCAAGGCATTACAGTTTTGGCAATACGCCCATATTGTAACGGGTGCCTCCGCCCAACACCCTGACCAGAGACACCCGAGGTAGGCGTTTCCGAGCGCCGCGAAGCGTAGCCCTAAGCAGCACGACGCTGTACGCGGCTAAAACTTGAACGGGCTCCACGGGGCTCCGCAGCGGTCACGGTGTCCCAAGGTCGCTCAAGGCCCCGGGGAGCAACCGTGTTACATCCGGGTTGAGCTCTAACTAAGAGCCCGACTCAACATTTCATTTTTGCGATACGCCTCGTCATTCGCCTGATTGAGGAGATGAGCATCCAAGCTTGTGA
>NZ_JBHSEL010000056.1:0-526 GCF_042653845.1 Daeguia caeni
CTCGACCGCCCACTGAAGCGATGATTTCCTTCATCGACGAACACCGCTCGGTGCTCGGGGTCGAGCCGATCTGCAGGCTGCTGCCGATTGCCCCGTCCACCTATTATGAAGTCGTCGCCAAGCGCACGGACGTGGGTCGCCTATCGGCCCGCGAACGGAATGATATTGCCATGAAAGTCGAGATACGCCGGGTGTTTAACGAGAACTTCCAGGTCTATGGCGTGCGCAAAGTCTGGCGGCAGTTGCAGCGAGAAGGTTACGACATCGCCCGATGCACCGTCGCTCGGCTTATGAGAATGATGGGGCTTCAAGGCGTCATTCGCGGCAAGCCAATCAAAACCACTATATCGGACAAGTCTGCCCCGTGTCCGCTCGACCGCGTCAATCGCCACTTCAAGGCTCCCGCGCCGAACATGCTGTGGTTATCCGATTTCACCTATGTCGCGACCTGGCAAGGCTTCGTTTACGTGGCCTTCGTCATTGATGCCTTCGCCCGCCGTATCGTCGGTTGGCGGGCAAGCCGAAC
>NZ_JBHSEL010000057.1:0-539 GCF_042653845.1 Daeguia caeni
ACCGAGCGGCCGGCATTGACGTCACGGGCCAGCGCCCGACCAAGCGCGTTGCAGATCGCGACAATGCCGTCGATGCGTTCGCTCGAGCGCTCCTTGTCGGGCTTGATGTTGCCGGCCGGATCATGGCGCACGGCAACGTTCGATGCGTTCCAGCGCAACACCGGATGCCCGCCATGCCAGAGGGCGCGAGAGACCGACAACCGCTCCAGTTCCGCCGTCGGCGCCGCCATGGACAAGAACCCCTGGCCGAACTGGACGAGGTTCAGGCCTTCATCCTGCAGATGCTGGACAATCTCGCCGGCAAAGGTGCGGTCGTAGGAGAGTTCACGCAGATCGTAGCGGGATGCCAGTTCGAGGATTTCCTTCTCGACGAAGGCGAAGTCGGTGGCGTTGCCGGGGGTGGCGGTCAGGAATCCCTGATCACGCCAGACGTCATAGGGCACGCGGTCGCGCCGCACACGGCGGACTATGTCGTCCTCGGGAATCCAGAACCGGCAGGTGACGATCCATTTGTCGGCAAGCTTTCCAAGCGTTTCATC
>NZ_JBHSEL010000058.1:0-555 GCF_042653845.1 Daeguia caeni
AAAAAAAACGCTGTTTGCCATTGAGCAGGCGCGTACGGATATAGCACGAAGACGCGAGCGCTGGAGATCAAGGCAATCCCTCCTAGATCCAGCCCGGCTGGTATTCATTGATGAGACCTGGATAAAGACCAATATGACACCGCTGCGGGGATGGGGTGTGAAAGGCAAGCGTTTACGCAGTTATGCGCCACATGGTCATTGGCGTACTTTGACATTTCTTGGCGCATTGCGCAGCGACCAACTGACAGCACCCTGCGTCTTTGATGGTCCCATAAATGGCGTAAGTTTTCGAGCCTATGTCGAGCAGATACTCGTGCCGACCCTCAAACCAGGTGACATTGTCATCATGGATAATCTTGGCTCTCATAAATCAGCAGCCATTCGCGAGATGATCCGAGCTGCCGGAGCGCGACTATGGTTTCTCCCAGCTTATTCACCAGATCTCAATCCGATCGAGCAAGCCTTTTCTAAAATCAAACACTGGATGCGGAACGCACAAAAGCGAACAATTGAGGAGACTTGGCGCTATCTCGGAGAACTCATTCAGACAATCCA
>NZ_JBHSEL010000059.1:0-575 GCF_042653845.1 Daeguia caeni
TCCGGCCACCTGGTGCCACCCCGCACCTTCGTCATCGATGTCGGCGTCAGGGACGACCTGGCCAAGGTCCGCAAGACCGCAAGCGACTTCGACATGAGCGAGGTTGAGCGCATCATGAACCGCGCGCCGGTCATGGATGCCATCATCCGACATTGGAAGGAGAAGGCCGCCGGGCGGCAGACCGTGGTGTTCTGTTCGACGGTCGACCATGCCCGCAGCGCCACCGATGCCTTCAACGAGGCCGGTGTCGCAGCCGTTCTCGTCCATGGCGAGATGGCTGATGGCGAGCGCCAGGCGGCGCTTGCCGCCTATGCTGCCGGCGACGTCCAGGTCGTCGTCAACGTCGCCGTCCTGACCGAGGGTTGGGATCACCCGCCGACGGCCTGCGTCGTGCTGTTGCGCCCGTCCTCATACAAGTCGACCATGATCCAGATGGTCGGTCGGGGTTTGAGAACCGTCGATCCCAACGAACATCCGGGCGTCGTCAAGACCGACTGCGTTGTGCTCGATTTCGGCACCGCCAGCCTGATGCATGGCTCTCTCGAGCAGGAGGTCGATCTCGCCGGCCACGAGGC
>NZ_JBHSEL010000060.1:0-586 GCF_042653845.1 Daeguia caeni
CCATCGAACAGGCGCTGGACGATGAGCAGGATGGCCTGACGGATGGGCTCCGGCACGTCGGCCACCGCGCCATAGCCGGCGGTGAAGATGATCGAGACGGCATCCGCGCGACGGAAGGTGGCCGGCCAGGATTGCCCCGGTCGCAGGGCGACATGGGCACCGCGCGCGTCGGCAAACAGATCGTAGACGCCTGCGTCCAATGTCTGCACCACATTGCCGGTATCGAAGTAGCTGATGCTGACGATCGCGATGACCGGCGCCAGCGGCAATGGCAGGTGATCGGCAAAGCGGCCGAACTCCTGTCGCCAGGTCTGTGTGATCAGCGCTTGGCCGAGGATACCGGCATAGCCATCGAGATATGCGGTCGCCGCCCTGATCTGGGCGCTGATCAGATCGTCCTGGTCATCGTGATCGACGCGCAGATGGGCCTTGGCCTCGTTGAGCGACACCGGCATGGTCGCGGGCGCAACCGTGCGGACGGGAGCGAGCATGGCTGTCTTCCAACAGGTTGATGAACGGGGGGTGGCCAGAATCTCGGCGCTGCCGACTGTCTGGCCGCTCTGACCGATCAGGCGACCGGCGCGTC
>NZ_JBHSEL010000061.1:0-665 GCF_042653845.1 Daeguia caeni
CATTCAGACAATCCAACCTGGCGAATGCTTAAACTACTTCGCCAGTGCTGGATATGGTTCCATCAAAAAGTGAAATGCTCTAGCTTTCGTAAAGCAACCATCGTGTTGCGTAAAGGTTACAGATTTTTGTATTTGATTGATGTATAATTTAGACAGTAAATTGGTGGAGGGAATAGCATGAAATTGAAAACTTCTTTCTTGGCATCATGCATGATAGCCGCTGGTATTGTTGGCGCAAATGCCGCTGACGCGGTCATCGCTGAAGAGCCTGTACCTGTTGTATCCGCTCCTGTATTTACATGGGCTGGCCCTTATATTGGTGGACAGGTCGGCTATGGCTGGGGGCGCTCGAAATTCAGCAATGATGAAGATACTCTCAAAATGAAGCCTGATGGTTTTCTGGGTGGGATCTATGCAGGCTATAACCTTGATGTAGGCGACAATTTCATTCTCGGCATTGACGGGGATGTTACTTATAACGACCTCGACAAGGGAATTTCCCATTATGATCCGGAAGACGATGACGCGATGGAGATCAGCACGCGTCTGCGTTGGTCTGGTGCGGTTCGTGCAAGGGCAGGCGTAAGAGCCCGACTCAAAATTCCATTTTTGCGATACGCCTCGTCATTCGCCTGATTGAGGAGATGACCATCCAAGCTTGTGAC
>NZ_JBHSEL010000062.1:0-699 GCF_042653845.1 Daeguia caeni
CTACCGGCAGCGCTCGAAGCCGACACGGTCTGCAAGCAGGGCTACAAGGGCAACAAGCGCTACATTCGTGCCGTCATCACCAAGACCTCCGGCACCTCGATTGCCGCGGGTGCGATCTTTGCGCTCGGCCATCCCCACGACGCGCCAGTTGTCTGATCGGCCAAGGCGGCCAGACGGCTAGCAACGCTGCCCTTCTTGCCGCCCATCAATCGTCCGAAACCTAGTCGCTTCTCTCTCTTATATGGACCTGAAACCGTGCTCACACCTGTCCGTATCGTCGCCCCGGCCAACATGCCGGTGTCGCTCAGCGAAGCCAAAGCCCATCTGCGTGTTGATCATGATGACCAGGACGATTTGATCATTGCCCAGATCAGGGCGGCGACCGCCTGGCTCGACGGCTGGTCCGGCATTCTCGGGCGGGCGCTGGTGACGCAAACCTGGCGGCAGGATTTTGTCGGCTTTGCCGATCACCTGCCATTGCCGCTGGCGCCGGTGACCGCGATCGACAGCGTCAGCTACTTCGACGGCGACAATGTGCAGCAGACATTGGACACCGGCGTCTACGATCTGTTTGCCGACGCGCGCGGTGCCTATGTCACCCGGCGGTCAGGCCAATCCTGGCCGGCTACCTTCCGTCGCGCGGATGCCGTCTCGATCATCTTCACCGCCGGCTATGGCGCGGCGGCCGACGTGCCGGAG
>NZ_JBHSEL010000063.1:0-764 GCF_042653845.1 Daeguia caeni
AAGGGCTGCATCTTCGGCAAGTCCGGCATCGGCAAGACCTCGCTGCTGTGGACGCTTGATCCCGCCACCACGCTGTTCATGGATCTGGAAGCCGGTGATCTCGCGATCGAGGGCTGGTCTGGCGACACGATCCGCCCCAAGACCTGGGATGAGTGCCGCGACTTCGCGGTGTTTATCGGCGGTCCCAATCCGGCCTTGCGCGACGACCAGCCCTACAGCCAGGCGCACTACGACGCGGTCGTCGGTGAGCTCGGCGATCCGGGCCAGCTCGATCGCTACGCCACGGTGTTCATCGACTCGATCACGGTTGCCGGCCGGCTCTGCTTCCAATGGGCCAAGGGCCAGCCGGAGGCGTTTTCCGACAAGACCGGCAAGCCCGACATTCGCGGCGCCTATGGCCTGCATGGCCGTGAGATGATCGCCTGGCTGACCCATCTGCAGCACACGCGCTCGAAGAACATCTGGTTCGTCGGCATCCTCGACGAGAAGCTCGACGACTTCAATCGCAAGCAGTTCGTTCCGCAGATCGATGGCGCCAAGACCGGGCTCGAGCTGCCCGGCATCGTCGACGAAGTCATCAGCATGGTCGAGCTGAGGGATGATGACGGCGCTCCCTACCGCGCCTTCGTCTGCCAGACGCTCAATCCTTACGGCTTTCCGGCCAAGGACCGCTCGGGCCGCCTCGACATGATCGAACAGCCCGATCTTGGCCGGCTGATGGACAAGATCCGCAGCACGGCGCGCCAGGCCTTTGCCGCGCCCTC
>NZ_JBHSEL010000064.1:0-930 GCF_042653845.1 Daeguia caeni
ACGATCCACTTCCGATCCCGACGACACCAATCTCATCCTACGCCATCCTCTCCGCAGGTTTTCGTCAGACCCCAAGGAGAACGAGATGGCTACCAGACACCTCTCCCAGATCGAGCTCGCCGCTCGCTGGAACATTTCGCACCGCACGCTCGAACGCTGGCGCTGGACGGGTGAAGGCCCGCAATACGTCAAGCTCGGCGGCCGCGTCGTCTACCGGCTCGAGGATGTCGAAGCCTACGAGGCCGAGCAGATCCGCCAGAGCACTGCCAGCTACCGCCACCAGGCTTCGGCGTGAGGGTGCGGCGATGACGATCCCCAACCACATCACCCTCGGTGATCTGCGCACCATGCAGATCGCGGCAATCGTTGCTCTGCCGCCCGAGCAACTTGCCCTTCTGCAGGATGCGGCCAGTGAAGCCCTGCGCAGCGCCAAGGCCACCAGCGACTGGCTCGAAGGCGCCATCGCGCTCAAATACGCTGACCGCGCCGTCATGGCGCGTATGGAAGCGAGCAAGGACACCGGAACGGTTCGCTTCGAGGACGGTGCGGTCACCGTGATCGCCGAACTGCCGAAGCGCGTCGATTGGGATCAGGCACAGCTTGCCGATCTGGTCGAGCGCATCAGCGCCGCCGGTGACGACCCCACCGAATATGTCGATGTCAGCTTCAAGGTGCCCGAGCGCAAATACGCCGCCTGGCCCGAGTCGATCCGACAGTCCTTCGCACCCGCCCGCACCGTCAGGACCGGGGCGCTCAAGGTAAAACTCGAGCTCAACGGAGGCGGGCAATGAACGGCGCGCTTCCCATCATCTTGGCCGACCAGCGTCTCGCGGCACCCCGCAGCATCAAGGGCTGCATCTTCGGCAAGTCCGGCATCGGCAAGACCTCGCTGCTGTGGACGCTTGATCCCGCCACCACGCTGTTCATGGA
>NZ_JBHSEL010000065.1:0-1158 GCF_042653845.1 Daeguia caeni
CCGCCACCATCATTGGTGTCAGCGCGTTGAAGTAGACCTGATCCGGCGTCTGCCGGTCAAGGGATGAATGTGGGCGTCGGCTATTGTAAAAGGTCAGATATCGACCGATGCCGACGCGGGCCTCAGACACGGTCTTGTAGGCGTGGAGATAAACCTCCTCATATTTGATCGACCGCCAGAGCCGCTCGAGGAAGACATTGTCCCGCCACGCGCCCTTGCCATCCATCGAGATGGCGACTTCCGCCTTCTTCAGCACGGTGGTGAAGTCAATGGACGTGAACTGCGATCCCTGATCTGTGTTGAAGATATCCGGCTTGCCATAGCGGGCCAGCGCTTCCTCAACCGCTTCGATGCAGAAGGCCGCTTCCATCGTGATCGACAGTCGCCACGATAAAACCTTGCGGCTGAACCAGTCCACGACGGCGCAGAGATAGACAAAACCACGCGCCATGGGGATATAGGTCAGATCCATTGCCCACACCTGGTTGGGCCGGGTGACCGCCAGCTTGCGCAGGAGATAGGGATAGATTTTGTGCCCTGGCGCTGGCTTCGAGGTGTTCGGGCGGCGATAGATTGCCTCAATGCCCATCTTTTTCATCAGCGTTGCGATATGAAGCCGCCCAGTTTCCAGCCCTTCTCCTCTCAAAAGCCCTTGCAACATCCGACTTCCGGCAAAAGGGTAGTCGAGATGCAGTTCGTCGATCCGCCGCATCAAAGCCAGATCGCTGTCCGACACTGATCGTGGAGAATAGTAGACGCTGCTACGGCTGAAGCCGAGAAGCCGGGCCTGCCTTGCAACCGACAGCTTGTGCGCGCGGTCAATCATTTTTTTCCGCCCAGCAATCCCGCCTTGCCGAGCGCACCGGACAAAAAATCGTTCTCCAGCGTCAGTTCGCCGATTTTGGCATGAAGCGTTTTGACATCAACGGTTGGCCCTGTCGGTTCCGCCTTGTTCTCATCACCGAAAACGCCGGTCGCCCCCTCAAGGAGCTGGTCTTTCCACTGCTTAATCTGGTTGGCATGCACGTCGAACTGCTGGGACAATTCCACCAGTGTCTGCTCGCCTCGAATGGCGGCAAGCGCCACCTTTGCCTTGAAAGCCGGGCTGTGGTTCCGGCGTGGTCGTCTCGTCATGGTATCTCCTGTTCTCGGCATCTA
>NZ_JBHSEL010000066.1:0-1165 GCF_042653845.1 Daeguia caeni
AAGTTTGAACGTACCAAACCCCACGTCAACATTGGCACGATTGGCCACGTTGACCATGGCAAGACCTCGCTGACCGCAGCGATCACGAAGTTCTTTGGTGAGTTCAAGGCGTATGATCAGATCGACGCTGCACCTGAAGAACGCGCACGCGGTATCACGATTTCGACGGCACACGTTGAATACGAAACCGAAACCCGTCACTACGCACACGTCGACTGCCCTGGCCACGCTGACTATGTCAAGAACATGATCACCGGTGCCGCTCAGATGGACGGCGCGATTCTGGTTGTTTCGGCAGCTGACGGCCCGATGCCGCAGACCCGCGAGCACATCCTGCTTGCACGTCAGGTTGGCGTTCCGGCAATCGTTGTATTCCTGAACAAGTGCGACCAGGTTGACGATCCTGAGCTCCTCGAACTGGTTGAGCTCGAAGTTCGTGAACTTCTGTCGAAGTATGAATTCCCTGGCGACGAAATTCCGATCATCAAGGGTTCGGCTCTTGCTGCTCTGGAAGACAGCTCGAAGGAACTTGGTGAAGATGCCATCCGCAACCTGATGAATGCGGTTGACACCTACATTCCGACCCCGGAACGTCCGATTGATCAGGCTTTCCTGATGCCGATCGAAGACGTCTTCTCGATCTCGGGCCGTGGTACGGTTGTTACGGGTCGTGTTGAGCGCGGTGTCATCAAGGTTGGTGAGGAAGTTGAAATCGTTGGTATTCGTCCGACGCAGAAGACGACGGTTACCGGCGTTGAAATGTTCCGCAAGCTGCTCGATCAGGGTCAGGCTGGCGACAACATCGGTGCACTTCTGCGCGGTGTAGGTCGTGAAGATGTTGAACGCGGTCAGGTTCTCTGCAAGCCGGGTTCGGTCAAGCCGCACACCAAGTTCAAGGCAGAAGCCTATATTCTGACGAAGGATGAAGGTGGCCGTCATACGCCGTTCTTCACGAACTACCGTCCGCAGTTTTACTTCCGTACGACTGACGTGACCGGTATCGTTACGCTGCCGGAAGGCACGGAAATGGTCATGCCTGGCGATAACGTCACGCTCGATGTCACGCTGATCGTTCCGATCGCCATGGAAGAGAAGCTGCGCTTCGCTATCCGTGAAGGTGGCCGCACCGTCGGCGCCGGTATCGTAGCATCGATCATCGAGTAAT
>NZ_JBHSEL010000067.1:0-1186 GCF_042653845.1 Daeguia caeni
TGAGCGGATCATCATTGATGGCAGCCAGACCAACCGCGAGGCAATCATTGCCATTGATACGGAGAACCGGCTGCAGGTAAATGCGCGCGGGGCACTTAAGAGGATCCGGATCAGAAGCAGCAAGTATCTCAACAACCGAATTGAGCAGGATCATCGCCGCATCAAGCGGCGCACCCGGCCGACGCTCGGGTTCAAGTCGTTTGCTTCGGCCAATGCTACGCTCGCCAGCATTGAGATGGTTCACATGATGCGCAAGCGGCAAGGACGCTTCGCCTTCAATCCGGCGCTGACCATCAAGGAGCAGTTCGAGGCAATCGTCGCCTGAAATCCGTCAAGCGGAAGCCTGCCGTTCGACCAGCCGAAATTGTGCGACAAAACCCGGAACCCACGTTCGTCGGATTATTTCCGCTGGCTCTATACGGCGATGACCAGGACCAGCGGCAAGCTGTATCTTGTCGATCCGCCAAAGATCAGGCTGCAATCGGCTGGTTCCGGCTGAGTGACACCATCTCCCGTAGAACCAACAGCGCCGAACAGTAATCCGGAACTTGATACCCGTGACCAAAGGTAACCAACTGAAGGTGCTCCCCTTCCTTCGCCTGTGGAACCCGGAGCAGTTCGCCTTGCCCGACGCCACGGGAAAGCCGGCATGCGCACCCGCATCATCGCCATCCTTCCCACCGACCAATCCCCGGCACCGGAGGTCTGCCGAACATTCTGCGAGGCAACCAATGTGACCGAAAACGGGCTTGGGTTCACGCTCGGTGATATCTTCATCCCGCCGCACATGGTCGCTGCTGCAAATATTGAAGCGGGCGACCTCGTCAAAGGGATCGCCATTGCCAGTTTCGACAAGAAGCGCGGGAAATGGGGTATGAAAGCAATCGAGGCCAAGTCCGTCGCGCGAAATCACCGCGACTTCGGCAAGGTTGACGAGGAAGAGCATGATGATGATTGGTGATCGGCCTGCAGAAGAAGTCTGCGCGGCGAGACATTTCCCCGTGCATTGGCTGACCCGGCATTCGGGTGCTGTGCTGCTCGCGCTTGCGGATGCATCAGATCGAGCGCTTCAAGGACGACTTCTATTAAGACATTGATTTAAAATATTAATAACAGGTTTCTCCTCATCCTGCTATGAGTTTCCCGAGGTGGAGAAGGTTGTCTTTCAGGCCCATCCCCTCCGCCA
>NZ_JBHSEL010000068.1:0-1267 GCF_042653845.1 Daeguia caeni
TGGCCTGCCCCTATGATGTGGTCCGGTTTCAATCTTAATGCATGATCGGCTTCTGAGCCATCATCTGGGCAGATGATGGCGCTGACCCGCGTGACGGCGCGGGCCAGATTATGGCCTCCGGTGCTGGCGGTTTATAGCCGAGCGATGAGTGTGGCCGCTCGGTGTTGTAATAGCGCCGCCATGCCTCGATGATGACCTTGGCCTCGGCGAGGCTGTAGAAGATCTCACCGTTGAGCAGTTCATCTCGGAGTTTCGAGTTGAAGCTCTCGCAGTAGCCGTTCTCCCACGGGCTTCCCGGCTCGATGAACGCGGTCTTCGCACCGACGGCGACAATCCACTCCCGCACCGCTTTGGCGATGAACTCCGGGCCGTTGTCGGAACGAACATGGCCGGGTACACCGCGCAGGATGAACAGGTCCGACAGGGCGTCGATGACGTCGGTCGAGTTGAGTTTGCGAGCGATGCGGATCGCCAAGCACTCCCGGGTGAACTCGTCGATGATGTTGAGCATGCGGAACTTTCTGCCATCGTGGGTCCGGCTCTCGACGAAGTCATAAGACCAGACATGGTTGGGGTGCTCCGGCCGAAGCCGGACGCACGATCCGTCATTCAGCCAGAGACGACCTCGCTTCGGTTGCTTCTGGGGAACCTTCAGACCCTCCCGCCGCCAGATGCGTTCGACACGCTTGGCGTTCACCGTCCAGCCCTCGGACCGCAACATCGCCGTGATCCGACGATAGCCATAGCGGCCATACCGGGAAGCGAGCCGGATAATGTCGGCGGTGAGCGCCTCTTCATCCGGCCGGCCTTGGGGCTTCTTGCGCTGGGTCGAGCGATGCTGGCCGAGGACCTTGCAGGCAAACCGCTCCGAGACGGAGAACTTTGCCATGACATGATCGACGCAGCGACGGCGGCGGGCGGGGCTCAGTAGTTTCCCGAGGCAGCCTCTTTCAGGATCAGCTTCTCGAGCGTCAGGTCCGACACAGCCTTGCGCAACCGGTCGTTCTCTTTCTCGAGCTCCTTCAGACGCCTCACCTGATCGCCTTTCAAGCCACCAAATTCTTTGCGCCACCGGTAATAGGTGAACTGTGTTACGCCGATTGTGCGAACCGCTTCGCTAACCGAGCGTCCTTGCGACAACAGAATATCGACCTGGCGTAGTTTCGAGACAATCTCTTCCGGCTTGTGCTTCTTCTGCGGCATTCCAACGTCCTCCTACGGCTCAATAGTTTACTTCAGGGAGGACCACTTTTCAGGGGGCAGACCA
>NZ_JBHSEL010000069.1:0-1280 GCF_042653845.1 Daeguia caeni
CAGTCGGCAATCCATGAATCACACTGGATTCCTTCGTGGAATCCTCAGGCCAATACCTGAGCCAATTCGTCCACACGGCCTAGTGCGCGAAATTCCATCACGCCAAATAACCATGTGTGTTAATATAATCACACAACCTATAATTTAAATAAAGCATTGGTTTCAGCTAATTGATTAAATTGAAAAAAAGAATACAAATATGAGAAACTTACCTAACAGATGCGGGAAATTTTAAATGAAAAAACTATGGTTGGCCAGCACGGCAATTATCAGTGCAAGCCTTTTCACGTCTGCAGCTTGGTCCGCACCATGTGCACCAAATTCCAATGGCACTTTCACATCCAATAACACTACCAATAATGGCGGGTGTTCGATTGCCTCGGTCGCAGCAACTATCGGAGACAATTCCATCTGGAACACGGGCTTTCTCCTGTACAGCCAGAACATCAACCGCACAATGACTATCGAGAACGATCTCACGACGACATTGAAGGGAAGCGGGGGAATTTCTGTCTATGGCACCGCGCCGACGGCATTCTCCACATTCGACGCGAGCGGCAGGACCATTAACCTGACCATCGAGAACCTGACGGCCAACGCATCTTTGCCGATAGGCGACAATATCGCAAAGGCGGGTGTCCACGTCAGCCATGGCGGAACCATGACGATAGGCAGTCTCAATCTTACGATGCTTAATCTGCCAAACGGGAACGACGGAAGCACGTTCGGCCTTGGCCAAAGGTTTGAACATTATGGCATTGTCGTTGGATCAACTGTAAATGCTGCGGAAACGTCGGCGTTCAACGGTTATCAGTCGAAAGCGATTTTCGACAATATGAACATTAAGATGCAGTCGACCAATAATGGATGGAATGTGTATCCTCTCCTAGCCGGCATAAGGGTTATTCAGGGCGCTGGAGGGAATTCCGGAAACGGGTCGGCTGGTTATGTCGAAGTCAAGAATGATCTGGCGATCGACATCAATGCGACATCCAATGACGCCATCGGAATTTATATTTCAGGTTCGGAGCATAACGGCGTTGTGCCAGAAGTTCACCTGAACAACAGCAATATCAAAATCAAAAGCACGTCCTCACGCGCCAATGCTATCCGGCTGGGCAAGACTGCGAGCATCGGTACCGGAGAAGGCAGGCTTTTTTCAACCGGCCATATGGAAATCGATACTCTTCAAGCGGCTTGTCCGTCGTCGAATGATTTGAGACTATTTGTGTTTTTGAAGATTGGAGTTTCCGGCTCGGTTTGGGGTTTGATTTAAGCGG
>NZ_JBHSEL010000070.1:0-1285 GCF_042653845.1 Daeguia caeni
CCGCTTAAATCAAACCCCAAACCGAGCCGGAAACTCCAATCTTCAAAAACACAAATAGTCTCAAATCATTCGACGACGGACACCGCAGATGCGCCGGTGAGCTATCTGCTCAATGCAGTGTTGGGCTGACACCAGTCATTAAACCAGGCAATGGCTGCCGCCGTTGTTGCTTCAAGTACAGAACGGCCTACTGCTTCCCCTATAGCCGTATGCATGCCTGCGTAGGCTTGCGGCCTGCTTGAGCATGGTGCTGCCGTAACGATGCAGTCTGTTCCTGTTCCAGTGACAATGTCATCCATACAGGGACGTCTGTAGCCAAAGCGCAGGAGTGCCGTTGTTCTGGCTTGCGCAACGATCGACGACATTTCGAGCAATGCAGCATCCGTGAGCGGGACGGAAACTGCGGCAAGAATATTGATGGTCCCGGCGTGCAGCACATGAAGCATGGGATCTTGTCGTTTGCCGACGGTTTCTCCATTATTCAGCCCAAGAGTGATCAGACAGTCTGCTTGGACATCATCTACTGTCGCGCTTGCAATTTCATAACACGCGACATTCCGTGCTGTGATCAGTCCAACAGCATCTCCAAGATCTACCGCAAGAAGACGGTGCTGAAACCATGTCTTGGGGTCTGTAACCGTAATCAGCTCATCGTTCCCTACTTCCAGCCAGGCCACTCTCTCGGCGGTGGTGAAACCAGGCCGATTGAGAGACCAGCTGACCATTTGGTGTGGAGAGGCAAATTCTGCAACGAGCCAGGGGCGGTTACAGCAGATCTTGAAATTTGACGCCAGGCTTGATGCGTTCTCTTCCGGAAATTTTGTTTCAGTCAAAAGTCACGAGCCCCGTTTCTTTCTGGCGCGATCCACTTCTTGCCAGCCACTCGATCATTGACGGTGTTTTTCATTATGATCAAGTCAACCGCATAGACTGTGACCTGCTCCCCTTGATGTCCACAATCATAAATTGGCTCTGTCCAGATTTAGTTTCCTAGATCGGCTTGCATGCTCACAACGGGTGAGCCACTGCGCCAGCCCGGCTTTACCAGCAGCCATTTCGTTTCAGTCATGCAGCTATGGCTGGTTTGTTCAACATATTTCTATTGGTTCCTGTCAAGATGCATAGCAATGCTTGCAGTTTCCATCAGCAATGTCGCTACATATGTGAAATCCGATAACCACAGCATGTTCGGACAGGAGCCCAGTGTCCGTCGTCGAATGATTTGAGACTATTTGTGTTTTTGAAGATTGGAGTTTCCGGCTCGGTTTGGGGTTTGATTTAAGCG
>NZ_JBHSEL010000071.1:0-1318 GCF_042653845.1 Daeguia caeni
ACGGCTTTTCCTCATGTCGTCTGCTCCTTCTCAGGTTCGGCAGACTCTACATCACAGCGAGGGAACTTCCGGGGGGCAGGTCATGACTTTTCGATCCCTGACCATATCCGGGGTCAATATTGTGTCCGAGCCCACTTCCATCATATCCCACCCCTTGGCCCGAAGAGCCATGGGAATTGATCTTTCCAATGCGTGTGCCAAGGTGCCATCGCGCTGGGATGCTTCTTTTTCAAATTCCTGAAGACAGATATCTTTCAAAATCATTTCCGCACATTGCGAGCGGATCCAGAACATGGTTCCAGCGTAAAATCCAAGATCCTCATCACTACATGCGACGGATTGTTGCTCAAGAAGAGCCTTGACCGTATTCTTGTTGCCCCCCCAATATTCCAGATTGCTGACGTAGGAATTGGGCGCCCCAAGCATGCCCAGCTTCGGGTTCTTCTTGAACAGCTCAATGCAATGGTTAACCCCTTCTTCACTGGACAAGAGACTATTCAGCAGATCCTTGCGCCAGTGATCACCCTCCGGAGAATACAGACTCCTTTTGCCATGCAATTTGAGAACCGGAACATCATCAGCCAGTTTCAGATTCTGCATGAGATAGGTGAAGGGGCGTACATCACGACCCCAGTTCTCGATTCCGACCGGATGCAATGGAACGTTTTTCCGTCTCCAGTTGAGCTTGAAATTGGTCAGAACTTCCGGCTTTGACGATGTAATATATATTACGCAGCCATCAGGCACCCTGTCTAGGGTTTCAATCAGCTCATCAATGACTTCAATGTAATGACAATGACACACGACAACAGCTTTTGGAGCGCTGCGCTTTACAGTCATCGGTGCGCTTTTGATACTATTATTATATTTCTGTAAATAATGTTGAATGGTCGCTGAATTTTTGAGCTGTTTCGGGTTTTTGACCAGGCGTTCAATCTTGATGAAACCATGTCTCTGAATGATTTCATCGGCGCATAGATGCGTAGGATTCACTCCGCCATCAAAGCCCGGCTTTACAGCCGTCATCGGATCCGGCCTGTAAAGCGCCGACCACGGTTCGTTCATTGCATTCAGCAATTTCGTCAGGCCGAGTTCATAAGAAAATACAATATCGAGCTTGCTCGCCTGGGGGCGGATGTTCTGGAAGAATGACTGAAACATCTGCCGGTTGAAAACATGCGGAGGGATGGAAAAACAATAGCTTTGCCCGTGCGGCATGAGCTGGGTTGCACATGTAAGAGCCCGACCGAAAATTAAGTTGAGCGATTTCAGTAGTTTATGATTCTCTATGTTTACAAAAACTACGGAGGATCAGATG
>NZ_JBHSEL010000072.1:0-1350 GCF_042653845.1 Daeguia caeni
ACGGCTTTTCCTCATGTCGTCTGCTCCTTCTCAGGTTCGGCAGACTCTACATCACAGCGAGGGAACTTCCGGGGGGCAGGTCACCATGCATATTGTCATCTCACAGTTCCGGATGGAAAACCGGTACCCACTTTTCCTGGGCTTGGGTTTACAGCCAGCAAGTCAAGCCGACTGCAAACGCTGTTCCTTGAAGTTAGACCGCATGATTACCGATCTTATCGTGCAATATTGCGCCATATGACGAAACCATTCTGCCACGCGGAAATCCTTCGCTTCAATGTAACCGTGCCAATTATGGTGCTACACAGAACAGAACTGACAATCAGACAAGACAGAACAAACCGATGACAACAATAATTATTTTAAATTCAAAAATTCAATTTTATTCGATATAATTTATTATATTCATCTATATCAATTTTATAATTACAAATATTATATGCATAATTTGGCGAAAATGGACCCTTCGGCGCCTGATAATTCTCATCCATTACGAACATATTATAGAATTCTATGAATCCATCCTTTGGAAAATTATCACATGAATTCACATTATACATTTCCATCGCACCGCCCACTATAAAATAAACAGGCTCTTTAAAATTGCGGGTTATGATCTGCGTCAAAAGCTGCGGGCGACCGTGATCAAATGACATCATACTTACAATATACTGAGGTTCGCCGTTGTTTACAAAACGATCCTTGCCAAGGACAATCACTCCAATAATTAAATCACCAGCAGAAATACTTACCGGAGAAGAATAATAAATCACTCCAGAATCACAGCAAACCCAGCTTGATACTGACCATCCATGAATATTCAACTGGTTCCATCCAAGAACATTATATAATTGTTTATCGCCAACATTCTGTGCACCAGTAAAAAAATACAATGTATGACCATTGTCTACCTTTGGTGGAGATGGAACATTCCACGACAAGATCATAATCATAACATCATCATTTAGCATAGATGATGCGTACATCTGCCAACCATCATCAAAATTTGCTTTTGTTTCCGCACCATTTACTTTTTTCTCTATTCCAGAGTTCGAAAAACTTGAATATTGACATTTTTCAATTTGCCTCATCTCACCATTGGCTTTTTCCACTTTCAGCCCTGCATTTACAATTTCATCCTCCTTTACTTCCTGGACACAGCTCGGACTAAAATAGCCAAATGGTGTAATAATATAGTCTTCAGGAACATTTGACGGCCTGGCACTTTGAAAAGCAGGCATTTTCTTCTCTTCAAGCGCATGAGCTGAGAGCCCGACCTAAAATTAAGTTGAGCGATTTCAGTAGTTTATGATTCTCTATGTTTGCAAAAACTACGGAGGATCAGATGAC
>NZ_JBHSEL010000073.1:0-1443 GCF_042653845.1 Daeguia caeni
ATCGTCACAAGCTTGGATGGTCATCTCCTCAATCAGGCGAATGACGAGGCGTATCGCAAAAATGAAATTTTGAGTCGGGCTCTAAGGCCGCCTTCTTACAAATTGCGCTAATTCAATGCGGTTCAAAGTTACAGAACGATATGCATATTCAAGGTGAATACCGTATTTCTCTGTATTATACCAGAAAAATTAAGATCATAATCTGCAATGAAGACAATTATATTAACATAAGATCAAATTAAAATTTGATATCAAGCTTTATTGGAAATTTTACATGTCGTAATGATAATAATAATATACTATTGCAATCGTGACGAATATTTTATATGGTCGGTTTCCCTTTAGAAAAATTCACGTTGAGGACATGGTTGCAGATTTTCGGCATAGGCATGTATTAACTGCCGTCGCGAACAATCAATCTATGTTCCCATTGATTCTGAAATCCAGATCAAACCATGTCGTTGGGTTGCTGCATGCTTGATCCTGCAGCGACCCATAAATTCCTGTCACTGCAAATATTCATGATCTACTGCCTGTAGTAGCTCACTGGTTGGAATTTATCATGACAATCTGGACTGAAGTGGCTCGTGCCAGCAACAGCGCTGGCGATGAGATATTGCTGCGTCAACGCGACAAGATTTATGAGATCCGCTATAACGGCCTGGAATTGATGTCGAACATCAATTACCAGTCGGAAACCATACTGGCTGAAAGATCGTTCCGCCTTCTGGATCAGGAACCAAGGCATATATTGATCGGCGGCCTCGGCATGGGCTTTACGCTGCGGGCAGCGCTTGATTGCATAACAGATAGAACACAAATTACAGTCTGTGAATTGGTTCCAGAAATTGTGGAATGGAACCAATCATTGATAGGGCATCTTGCCGGCTTTCCGCTGCAGGATCCACGTGTCCAACTAATCGTTGGCGACGTGATGCAGACCTTGCGGTGCAGTAGAGGGGAGTATGATCTGATCCTGATGGATACAGATAATGGCCCCGATTTTCTGGTGCGACAAGAAAATGATACCATCTATGCGCAACAGGGGCTGGCCCTTGTCAACCGCGCCATGGCTTGCAATGGAATTACCAGTTTCTGGTCTGCTACTGTTTCACCGGCTTTTGAAGGCCTGTTGAATAAGATGGGCTATGAATGGGAGCGGCATGATGTAAGCCTGATTCCGGGGCGGGCCGATGCATTCCATTACATCTATTTTGTTTCCAAGCTTCAGCAGAAGGATTTTGTAGCTGGCGCGGCCAAATATCATTATGCGGAGCGCCCTGTCGTGACCTCTTAACAGAAGTTAAAGGGTGGCCATGTGCTGCCCTGAACCGCCCCGGGTTTGCCGGAGACCGTTTGGTTTAAGAGCCCGACTCAAAATTTCATTTTTGCGATACGCCTCGTCATTCGCCTGATTGAGGAGATGACCATCCAAGCTTGTGA
>NZ_JBHSEL010000074.1:0-1526 GCF_042653845.1 Daeguia caeni
CCTCCCTTCGTCTCGAGCGCCCAGAGCAGGATCGCGATGGCGTCGGCCTCGTTGTCGTCGGCCGGGCTGAAGCCGCGGGCGCGAACGGCGGCCATGACGGCAGCCTTGTCGGCATTGCCCTTGCCAGCGGCGTGACGCTTGATCGTGCCGACCGGAACGCCCTCGTAGGGTACGCCCCGAAGCTCAGCCCATGATGTGAGCGTGGCCATGAGCCCGCCGTAGATGTGGCTCGCGTCGGTGCCTGCGTGGCGGCGGACCTCTTCGAACCAGATCGCGGCGACAGGACCGGACTGCCGGTCGATCTCGGTCAGCCAGTTGGTGAAGCGAAGATAGCGCATGCCGCCGCCGTCGAAGCGGCCGGGACGGAAGCAGACCGTGCCGGTGGTGATCAGCCCATCATGGCCGCGCAAGGCCCAGCCTGTCGTGGTGCCCAGATCGAGGGCAAGGATCGTGCGCGACGGCGGATTCAGGGTTGCGCCCGGCTCGACGCCGGACAGAGTCGTATCAGCCATGGGTGGTCTCCTTTTCTGTTTGGCTGCTCGGGTGGAAGACGACGGCGGTTGATGCTTGGCGGTAGCGGCCGCCGTCGTCGGATTGGGGTTCACGGAAGGTCAAAGCCCCCGCGCGCGGACGCCCCGCTACGTATGGGATGGGGGCCAACTCCTCCGGTTGGCCCCCCATACGTAGTATGGGGGCTTTCCCCACTAACTCCTCCACATCGCCCAACGCATTGAAAACACGTCGCAAAACATGATTTTGGAGGAGTTGGGGAGGAGTTGGGCCACTAACTCCTCGACCGCCGCAAGTCATTGATTTCATTGAAACAGGAGTTGGGGAGGACATAGGAGTTAGGCCTCACTCTTAGGAGTTGGGGAGGCCTCTTCCGCGTCCGTCGTCGTCTCGGGATAGACCCAGACAGCCGGGTTTTCGACGTCCATGCAGACGCCGGAAAGCGGGCATTTATAGTGGCTCGGCAGCACCGGAGCGGCGGTCTCGCGGACTTCCCCGGTCTCGGGGTCTACCTGTTCCTCGGGGCGGAAACGCATGCCCTTGACGCAGAGATAGCCGAAGCGCGACCGGACCTTTGGGTATCCGAATTGTGCGCCGTCGCGCAGGAACTTGATGTGACCTTTCGTGGCGAGGACACTGAGGCGTTCCCTGATCGTGAATTTGCTGCCAAGGCCGCTCTTGTTCTCGAAGGCTTCGGCGAACTGCATCGTCGTGTAGAGCCGGCCCTCGGCCGCTTCCTCGAAGAGAATGTCGAGGATCACGTCCCGCTTGCGGTCCCGCTCGGCATCGAACTTCGCCCCCTGTTCGGCGCGCACGAGCCGTTCGTTCATCGGGTTGACCTCGACCCACGCCCCCTTGACCTTGTCGACGAGTTTGGGCTTCAGCGCGGGGCCGTTCCTGAGCTCGATCTCAAGCTTCCGCTCTGATGCGTCTTCGTCCGGCCGGTGCAGGATCAGGCCCGTCGTGTAGAAACCCCTGAGCGCGCTGGCCCCGGACAGCGCGAGGAATGGGTCGTC
>NZ_JBHSEL010000075.1:0-1731 GCF_042653845.1 Daeguia caeni
CTTAAATCAAACCCCAAACCGAGCCGGAAACTCCAATCTTCAAAAACACAAATAGTCTCAAATCATTCGACGACGGACAACGCCAGGTTGCGATCCTATAGTAGCTGTACCGTTTGTAGTTAGCCTTCCGCCACCTGTTACTGTGACAGAACCTGGCCCATCATGCCCGACGGAAAGACCAGTTGTAGTCAAAGCGGACCCGGCACCGTCAATTGTGATATTCCCGCTCGTTGGAACCGGCGCGTGTCCCACTATTGTTGTCCTGGCTACAACATTACCGCCATTCGTGATGCGCAGAGTGCCTGTCCCATTGTAGCCGATGTAAATATAATAATCATTAGTAAAACTCGAGCCGACACCGTCGACGGTCACCAAGCCGTCGCCGCCCAAATATCCTATGGCGGTGTAGTATCCTGGTGCGGCGGCAACAGTTCCGCCATTTGCTATCGCAAGCGTGCCTGCTGTCCCGTTGCCGACATACATATACCATGTATAAGGAACCGTCCAGGTCGGCGAAGGATTGGGTGTCAATGTAGGGATGACGGTTCCGGTGACGGTAACCGATTGTGCGTTTACGCCGGTTGCTGTCGCGATAGCTATTGCAAGAGCCGAAACGGTAACTTGCAGGGAGGAAACTGTCGCCTTTTTCGCGGTATGCATTCTCATTTATTCTATTCCCCATAAGAGAAAAGCTTGTATATTCACAATATATAGAGGTGGTTCGGGAAATCTGGACAGCGGAGATAAGTGGAATTTCTGCCTGACTTCGGCTTAGGCCGTGTGGACGGATTTGACCAAGATGAAACCTGCTGCGAGTGCAACGATGGATGCGAAGTTCCGCTTCGTCTTCTCGCAGCGTAGCGCGACCCGCTTGAAGCGTTTGAGCCTGCCGACCGCCTGCTCGATGCGGGCGCGGCCCTTGTAGATGGCCTTTGCAAAGAAGCCCGGCTTACCCTTCTCGTTGGCCTTGCGCGGAATGACCGGGATGATGCCGCGCGAGCGCGCCGCTTGTCGGTTGGCCTTGCTGGCGTAACCCTTGTCGGCAACGGCCGCCCTCGGATCGACATCGGGGCCGAGGCTGAGCAGGATCGGGAAATGCGGTGCATCGCCCTTCTCGCCGCCGGTCAGGTCGAAGGCGATGAGGTGGCCGTCGAAATCGGTCTTCAGGTGGATTTTGGTGGAGAAGCCGCCGCGTGAGCGGCCGAGCGCCTGACCCTTCTGCCCCCTTTTGCCCCTGCTGCCGAGACATGGGCGCGCACGATGGTCGAATCGAACATCTAGACCAGATGCGCCGAGGATGACAGCGAAGCCAGATGGTCGAAGAAGGTCTCGAACACGCCCGCCTTGCTTAACCGGTCGAAGCGTCTCCAGACGCTGTTCCATTTGCCGAACCGCTCCGGCAGCGCCCGCCAGGAGATGTTGTGAACCGAGAAATAGTGCATCGCTTCCAGAAACAGCCGGTCGTCGCGACCCTTGTCGCCACGGCGCGGCAGTGAGGCCCGGAACACCTCCAGCGCCACCACCCAATCCTTCTCCGTCATCTGCGTGGACATCGCCGACCTCCAAATCAGTCGGCTCTCCATGAATCAGACAAATCCCCCCAGAGGAACCCTCTTCGCTCTTCATGCGGCAATCCGTCCACACGGCCTAGATGCCGAGAACAGGAGATACCATGACGAGACGACCACGCCGGAACCACAGCCCGGCTTTCAAGGCAAAGGTGGCGCTTGC
>NZ_JBHSEL010000076.1:0-1756 GCF_042653845.1 Daeguia caeni
GCATGGAAAATTGCGGCCTGTTTCGCTTGAATATCTACGAGCCCCTGGCCTTTCCGGCCAGAGAAACTTAACGTGACAACACCGCCAATTATCAATGTAATAAAGCACGAACCACCCTTCGGAGCGCTCCTCGATCTTGAACTGATATTTGGGCTTTTTTGACATATAGCGGCTCCTTTGGATATTCCCTAAAGAGCCTAGCTTATCAGCTATGGCGCATAATACGAAGAGGCAATGCTATTGAGCTAGGAGCAGGGGACCGGCCTATCGTGGCCTATGCTGCAAGCCGATCTCCCTCGGAGCGTCGCCGCCGTGGGCGGAAGGCGGCGGCCCGCCTTACTGTGTGGCCGAGGGCAGGGCTTACGCCCGCCCGCTTGCCCCATATCTCGCCCTGTGGGCCATGTTCATCGTGCATTTCCCGCAAAAAGAAGTGCTCAAGGAAAGCAGGCTCTGTGCCCTTTACGAGATACTTTGCGAGTCGTTTGGCATGGGACGCCCGAATGGGCTTCTCGCGATAGGTGAAGGGGGTTAGCGGCCCCTGCACCCGTTCAATCCAGCGCGGTAGCTTGCGCAGGAAGTCGGCCATCAGATCCTCGGGGACATGGAGAGCCCAATTCACGTGTGGGTTTTCCCCGGTCGGGTTCTCGAAGGTGTAGACGTAGGCCGGCGCAACAGGCTCCGCTCTCCGCTTCCCGTGATAGGTCAGCCAGTCCCGAAATTTGTGCCGGATGCGCTCGAACAATGTTGCAGCGCAGGCCGCGTCCGTCTCGCTCAAGTGGATCACGACATACCGGTTCATCGGTCGCCCCGTCGCGGCTGCGAAGTCGAACGCTCGAAAGATGGACTGTGTGACACGGCGCTTGATGTGGTCGGTGCAGCGGGCTTTTCCCCCTACATTTTTGGTCATGCCGCAGCCACCTATACTACATATGCCATTCCTCCCCATTGATTCCCGTTTAGCTTGCGAAGAACGAAATGGCAACATCTGGCGAGGCTCAATCCCCGGCTTTTTGGATTGTGCAATCCAAAACAGGCATTGAATGCCCGGGCGGGAAATGTTATATTTTCGTATAACTCAAAGGAGGTGCCCCATGCACACTACCAATCTGCGCAAGGTCGGCGGCTCGGTCATGCTGGCCGTTCCCCCCGCCCTGCTCGATGTTCTGCATCTGTCGGCCGGGGCCAAAGTTGGCTTGGCCGTCGATAACGGCCGCCTCGTGGTCGAGCCGAAGGCACGGCCGCGCTACACGATGGCCGAGCTGCTGGCCGCGTCCGACTATTCGCAGCCGCAACCGGCTGAAGAGCGGGAATGGATCGATGCGCCTGCCGTGGGCGGTGAGCTTATATGAGGCGCGGCGACGTCTACATGGTCGATCTCGAGCCAACGCAGGGTCGGGAGCAGCGCGGGCATAGGCCGGTGGTCGTGGTGTCACCCGACGAGTTCAACCGGGCCACCGGCCTTCCTGTCATTCTGCCGATCACCAATGGCGGTGAGTTTGCCCGGCGCATCGGCTTTGCCGTGCCCCTCTCCGGCACCAACACAACCGGCGTCGTGCGCTGCGATCAACCCCGAGTGCTGGACCTGAAAGCGCGCAACGGTCGCAAGGTGGAATCTCTACCGCCGGAAATCATGGAAGAGGTCTTGGCAAAGGCTGCCACAATCTTCGAATGAAGGTGTTGTCACGTTAAGTTTCTCTGGCCGGAAAGGCCAGGGGCTCGTAGATATTCAAGCGAAACAGGCCGCAATTTTCCATGC
>NZ_JBHSEL010000077.1:0-2044 GCF_042653845.1 Daeguia caeni
CCTTTGATAAAGCTATGATGAGCCGAAAACCCTCTCTTCTCAATTAATACAATTTGGTCTCATGGGCGTTGATGTCGGACAGTTTGCAATGAAGGGGGGCGAGGATAATTGTCTGATTGCAGGCAGCGAGTGGGATCACTTTTTTCTTCATCAAATATGCCATTTTGCCTGAAATTTTGTGCAAACATGCCGTTATGAATCTTATACCACCCGGAAAAACGGAGTTTTTCGGAGACTCAAGCACCGCTTTGAAGGAATGGTCGAGCCGACATGGCACGGATATATGACATGCAGGCATTGATCTCAGGCCGCTTGATGACTGCCAGTTTGAGCCGGAAGGCAAGGGTGGACAGAACGCATCCCAAGCAGGCTCAACCGCACCCAGATCCTTGATGACTGGCTGGGCGGCCATGTCGTCGAACCTCCGACGAACATTCCGATGGCCACTTGGCCAGACGGAAGAAAAGGCCGCATTTCGGGACTGTCAAAAACAGCCGAGCGAAAGGGGCCAGCGTCACTTCACTGCGATGAGCGGACTCTTGCGTCGAACCGCACGATCGGGGCAACGTCCATGCTTTGCGTTTCTCCGGGCGACCTCGTCAATCCGGTGGCATGGCCATCGACTTGATTGGCCCTCTCTGTCTCAGGTGGAAGCTGATCAGCATCCCTGTGTTGCCACCCGCAGGGCCATGTCGCCAAGGCGGGCGTTCTGCAGCAATTCCTGCGCATAAGGATGGACAGGGTGATCGATGACCTGTGCCACAGGCCCCAGTTCAGCAACCGTGCCCTTTTCCAGCACCAGCACGCGGTCAGCGATATTGCGCACCAGTGCAAGGTCATGGGTGACGAAGATGATGGTCAGATTGCGCTCAGCTATCAGTTTTTTCAGCAGGTTGACAATGGCCGCCTGCACAGAAACGTCCAGTGCTGACGTAACCTCATCGCAGACAAGGATTTCAGGATTGCTAAGCAGCGCGCGGGCGATCGAGGTTCGCTGACGTTCGCCCCCTGACATTTCATCAGGAAAAAGCGCCATGGCTCTTGCCGGAAGCCCCACCATTTCAAGCGCCTTGATGCAGGCAGCTTCCTTCTCTGCGGCATTGCCCTTGTAAAACATGTCGTAAACCAGCCCGAGGATGGTTGCGACCGTGTGGCGGGGGTTGAGCGAGTTGAAGGGGCTCTGGAAGATATACTGAATTCTTTGCCGCTGTTCGGCCGTGCGCTTTCGCGCATTGGCATGAAGCGGCGTACCATGAAGTGACAGGCCTGGTCCTGCGCCTTCGATCAATCCGACAAGCGAGCGTGACAGCGTGCTCTTGCCCGAGCCGCTTTCGCCGACAATTGCCAAGCATTCACCGCGCAGGACATCAAACTCAAGCCCTTTCAGAACTTCAAATTGGCCATAGCGCACGCGGAAGTTGCGTACGCTCAAGACAGCTTCCCGGTTTTCCGGTTCAGGGTCTGGCAGGCGAATAGGGGCAGGCGTTGCGACCATGCCGGAGCGGTGACAGCTGACCTCATGCCGAGACTCACAAAGGGAAAGTTCTGGTTGATCGATCTGGCAGCGCGCATCGGCAATGGCACAGCGTGGGGCAAAGAAACATCCCTTTGGGCGTTCATTGGGGCGCGCCGGGCTGCCCGGCACAGCCACAAGCGCATTGCGCATTGAAAGTTCCGGCACGGCGCAGAGAAGAGCCTGGGTATAAGGATGATGCGGGCGGTTGAAAACATCTGCAACCGAGCCGATCTCGATCACACGGCCGGAATACATCACCATCAGGCGGTCTGCGAGAGTTGCGATCACTGACAGGTCATGGGTTACATGCAGGGCGGCTGTGCGGTAGTCGTTGCAGAGACGACGTACAACTTCAAGAATGCGGTTTTGTGTCGAGACATCAAGACCGGTCGTTGGTTCATCAAGCACGATCACGCTAGGTCGCAGAATGAAGGCCATGGCGATGCCTGTCCGACATCAACGCCCATGAGACCAAATTGTATTAATTGAGAAGAGAGGGTTTTCGGCTCATCATAGCTTTATCAAAGG
>NZ_JBHSEL010000078.1:0-2398 GCF_042653845.1 Daeguia caeni
CTTATCCGATCATGTCGTTGGACAAGGGCAAATGGCAGATATCAATGCGACTTAAGGCGTATTCCTGCCCCGCGTATGGATGGAGTAAAAGCCGGACAAATTTTGAAATCAAAGACAGAATGGATACGGACGATTGGCGCGAAGATAACTGGTCATCCATTTTAGATAATGCTGTTCGTTCAGCACCAGAGCGAATATGAATATGTTGCGAAGGACTTCACACTCGCTGCATCAGCCGGGATAAATATCCATTCGTTGGGTTCCATCGGAATCCGTGCAACTGGTTGTAAGGTAAATTCAATGCTGGAAACGCGTATCAGAAATGCCGGTCTGCGGGACAAGATCATCACAGCGGCACAGGCAGCCTCTCTCATCAAGGATGGCATGATCATTGGCATGAGCGGATTTACCCGTGCTGGTGATGCCAAGGCTGTGCCCGTCGCCATGGCTGAACGCGCTGCCCAGGATCCGTTTCAGATTACCCTGATTACCGGCGCCTCGCTCGGTCATGACGTCGACAAGATCTTGACCGATGCGCATATTCTGGCGCGCCGCATGCCATTTCAGTCTGACCGCACCTTGCGCAATGCAATCAACCGCGGCGAAGTGATGTTTATCGACCAGCATCTGTCCGAGACGGTTGAGCAGCTGCGCTCCAACCAGATCGGCCCGGTTGACTATGCCATTGTCGAGGCACTGGCGATCACCGAAAATGGCGGCATCGTACCGACGACATCGGTCGGCAATTCCGCAAGCTTGGCCATTCTGGCTGACAAGGTCATTGTTGAGCTTAACCTTAATCAGCCAATGGCGCTAGAAGGCATTCACGACATCTATATCCCGACCAAGCGCCCTTCCCGCGAGCCGATCCCGGTCATGGCATGTGACAGCCGCGTTGGTGTTCCTTATATTCCCATCCCGCCGGAAAAGATTGCCGGCATTGTCATTACGCGTGAAAGCGACAGCGCATCGACGATTGAGGCGCCGGATACGGAAACCTTTGTCATCGCCAATCACCTGATCGAATTCCTGCTCAATGAGGTGAAAAAGGGTCGCCTTGATCTAACGCTCAACCCCCTGCAGGCAGGCATTGGCACCATTGCCAATGCGGTCCTGAACGGCTTTGTCAAAAGCCCATTCCATAATCTGCGCATGTATAGCGAAGTCCTGCAGGACAGTACTTTTGAACTGTTTGATGCCAGCAAGCTCGATTTTGCTTCCGGCTCATCAATTACACTGAGCAAGGCCTGTGGTGAGCGTGTCTTCAACAATATTGAGCGCTATCGCGACAAGCTCATCCTGCGTCCGCAGGAAATCAGCAATCATCCGGAAGTCATCCGTCGTCTTGGCATTATCGGCATCAATACGGCGCTGGAATTCGACATCTATGGCAATGTGAATTCCACCCATGTCGATGGTGCCAACATGATGAATGGTATTGGCGGCTCTGGCGACTTTGCCCGCAACGCCTATATTTCGATCTTTGTCACCAAATCCATTGCCAAGAATGGTGCGATTTCATCGGTAGTGCCGATGGTGACCCATGTCGACCAGACGGAGCATGATGTCGATATTCTGGTGACAGAACAGGGGCTTGCGGATCTGCGCGGCCTTGCGCCACGCGAGCGCGCCCGCGTCATCATCGACAATTGCACCCATCCTGACTATCGCGACCAGCTCAATGATTATTTTGAACGGGCCTGCAAACGCGGTGGCCACACCCCTCACCTGCTTGAGGAAGCCTTCAGCTGGCATGTTCGCCGCGCACAGACCGGCAGCATGTTGAAGCAGTAATTTTCATCAGGTCGCAAACTTCAGTACAGTGCAAAGGCACCATCTGACCGATTGCAGATGGTGCCTTTCATCTTCTGGTAGAGTTTGTTTTTCCCGGCAGAACCGTCAGTTTGGCGCGTTTTCCACAGTCATGCTGGACGGATCCCGGCGACGATGATCCCGACACGGATCCTTTTCCTGTTGTTGCAGCTGTATGTGCTGGCTTGATCCGAAAGTATGGTTCTGAAGAAAATTTCTGATTATCGTGTTGAAATTGCTTAACAATCTGTTGCGTTAAAATAACGTCAAAATAATTTTTACAGATGTCTGGCGTAATAATAATCTATAGAAATTATAGTAAAAAGAACTATTCATTTGTTGCTAATATGTAGCATAATTAACACTCGGGAATAGTATTTCAATCTGGTGGTGTTGTTGACTTTCAACCCTGGGTGGCTCGTTTTATAAGTCCGCACAGGGGAGCGCATAATCGCGCATATTGCATACGCCTGAATATGCCAGACCAACAGAACTTGGCGTTTGTAAGAGCCCGACTCAAAATTCCATTTTTGCGATACGCCTCGTCATTCGCCTGATTGAGGAGATGACCATCCAAGCTTGTGAC
>NZ_JBHSEL010000079.1:0-2482 GCF_042653845.1 Daeguia caeni
GCGAGAAGACAAAGCGAAACTTTGCTTCCTTCGTCGCGCTCGTCGCAGGCTTCATCTTGGCCAAATCCATCCACACGGCCTAGCATGGGACAGGTTGGAGGACTTGCGCACGCTCGCCATGCTGCGCGGTGGCGTCCACGAAGGCGAGCGCATGTTGCACCTGTTTTGGCGGCTCAACTTCCTGCTGCTGTCCGGGGCTACAAACAGCTTTGAAATGTACCGGGAAGCGGGCGCCCTTGCTACAGAACTCGATCCGTCATGGAACACTCGCAGCAAGGAGCTGATGACGCTTTACCGCAAGGCCAAAGCGTATGAGGCCGGGGAAACCGTCGAATTGGGCGGCAAAAAGTACCCCCCGCTTTACACCCCCAAGAATGACACCCTCATCAACCTGTTCCGTATTTCCGACGAGGAACAGCGCCGCCTTCGCACCATCATCAGCACCGACCTTGCCAAAGAGCGCGACAGGGAACGCGCAGAAGCCCGCAGACGGGCCGCTGGAGCCATCGACCGGGCAACCTACGAGGCCAACTCCCTAAGCCGCAGGAAGCCTTGGGAAGCTCTCGGGATGAGCCGCCGTACTTGGTATCGCGTCGGCAAGCCCATGCCCCCGGAAAGTGGCACAAGTCCGTCCGTATTACTAATGGCGAAGCCTCGGGCCGTAGGCCCTCACCGCCGAAGGCGGGAGTAGCCCCGTGATTTATCTATCACGAGTAGCCCGCAAGCCTTGTGTGTCAACGCGAAGCGTTGTCCACATGGCGCGCAGGCCGCGTAGCGGCCGGAGAGGCCCGCAGGGCCGAGTAGCCTTTTGTTTGGGAGGGTGTTATGAGCCGTGTCCGTCGATCTTTTTCCCCTGAGCTGCTGGCACGTCTGCAAGGTATGCCCGTGAAAACGGCGCTCGATCTGTTAGGGCTGTATTGGAAACCTGACCCGGATTTCAAGCCAGTGAAGAACCATGAGACCGAACGGCTTTATGTTTCTATCGGTGGTGGCGTGGTCGAACTGCTGGTAACCGGCCCAAAGTGGTACGACAGCAGGATAGAGAAAGGTGGCGGCGGGGCAATCGACTTGACCATGCACCTTTTCCGGCTGGATTTCGTTTCTGCCGTCAAACGCTTGCAATCGGTCTTGGGCCAGACTGCGTGATGCCCTCAAGTGTCAACATCCGCTGCGCGGCCTGCGGCCTTGCTCAGTGGGGCGCTGCCCCTCTGGACTCCCCGCGTTCGCCACGTGGCATGGGAGCAGGACGGGCGGCCTTTGGCCTTCGACCTGCCCCCATGCCTTTAGCGTGACCGGGTTCCAGCCGCATCAAGGCCAAGCCCTTCGGGCGGGCTGCGCCCGGCCTTGACCCGGCTTTCACCCTCCAAGCACGTGTAATCGGTCATGCCCGGATGACGGCCGCCCAGAAGTGCCCAGGACGCGCAAACGAACGGCGACCAATGGTTGGGTGCCAGTGAGCCAGAAAATCGCGTCATCGGCCCGTAAAACGGCTCAGTCGGCTTTCATGGCGATATTGACATTTGAGGGGCGCTGCCCCGTCTCTGGGGAGCGGTACAGGTACCTAATAGACGGTGCCGGGTGGTTAATAGACGGTGACGAGATCTTTTCCGGCAGGAATCAGGAGAAAGTGAACCGTTATTACCGGCAATTACCCCTGAAATTGCATCGGGCCTGTAGATAGACCGTCTATTGGGTACCGCTGTCGTGGCGGATGGTGGGCTTCATGAGCGGAAGGCGGGTCAAGGCTCGCGCAGCGACCGCGTAGCGGCTTTGGCCTTGATGCGACTGAAGCGCAACAGCCTGTCAGCGAAGGGGCAGGCATAGCGCAGCGGCGACCTGCCCCCCAAGCTTCCCGGCGGCGAGGGCGGGGCGTGCAGAGGGGTAGCGCCCCTTGCCCAAGCCCGAAGGGCGCGGAGTGCATCACGCTAGCATCATCACTGCATCATCGTTGTCCTACCGTTGCATCACATCTGGCTACGTGTGGGACTTTTCCGGCCTTCGTAGTGCTTCCGTAGTGCATCAAAGCCAGCATTTATGCGGGTTTGCGGCCGTTTTGTAGTGGTCGAACACTACAGCGGTTTTTTTCGTGGTCGCGTAAGTCGTTGAGAATCAATGACTTACGAGCACTGAAAGGTGCGTATGGTGTATAGCCAGTTTAAGGCTAAGGCTTGGACATTTTTATGCAACGTCCGGGGCATGCATCACATCGAGAAGGTCAAACTTTGGGGCCCAATGCGCAGCATTGGGTGATGCAGCGATGAGGCAAGTATTGTGCAAATGTGATGCAGTATTCCAGCAGTAAAACTATTGACAGATATTGACAAGTCATTGATTTATAAAGATTTTTCTTGACCATTCTTGAATGGTCTTCCATAATCATGTCCATGCTTTGGACATGACTAGGCCGTGTGGATGGATTTGGCCAAGATGAAGCCTGCGACGAGCGCGACGAAGGAAGCAAAGTTTCGCTTTGTCTTCTCGC
>NZ_JBHSEL010000080.1:0-2665 GCF_042653845.1 Daeguia caeni
GACGACCCATTCCTCGCGCTGTCCGGGGCCAGCGCGCTCAGGGGTTTCTACACGACGGGCCTGATCCTGCACCGGCCGGACGAGGACTCGTCCCAGCGCCGGTTGGAGATCGAACTGCGCAATGGCCCGGCGCTGCCAGCCAAGCTGGTCGACAAGGTGAATGGTCGCTGGGTCGAGCTCAACCCGATGAACGAACGGCTGGTCCGCGCCGAGGTTGGCGCCAGATACGACGCCGAGCGCGTGCGCAAGAAGGACGTCATTATCGACATCCTGCTCGAGGAAGCGGCTGACGGACGGCTCTATACCATCAACCAGTTTGCCGAAGCGTTCGAGAATATTGCTGGGCTCGGAGGTAAGGACGTGATCCGCGAGCGGATCAGCGTTCAGGCCACCAAGGGTTTCATCAAGTTCGTGCGCGACGGAGCACCTTACGGCCTTGGGCCATCGCGGTCCCGCTACGGTTTCCTGTGCGTCGAGGGCATGACCATCCCCGTCGACGGTGAGGCGGTTGACCCCATCACCGGCGAGGTAGCGACGACCAGCATCTCCGTGTTGCCGACCCACTACAAATCACCGCAGACCGGAGCCCTTCTCGAGGTCGAGAACCCACTCGTCTGGGTCTATCCGGAGGGCGAGCGGACATGAACGTTCCGACAGACCGCGCCCCGCAGAATTGCGTTCTGGCCAGTTTGAACCAGATGGGACGCAATTCCGAAACCACCCCGTCATTCCTGCGCGGACCTACGACCAGCCCCGTTGCGACCAGATTGAGTTCGCTGCCGAAACTACCCCTTCAGGATTACGCGCGAGCCAGATCCGTTTCGCTGCAACCAGATTCGGCCGGTTACGCTGTCTGGCGCATCCGAAACTGGAAATACATCCGTCATATCAATGCCTTGAGCCACTCAACAAGTATAGGGGGGCGAAACCCACCCCTACGGGGTGGGGGAGAACCGCGCCAAGCGGGTTCTCCCACTCCCACCCCAGGGGTTTCGCGCGCGAGATCAGCGCCCACCCAGTTCCCCGATCCAACGACGGCGGTCCCGTACTGCCAGGCACCAGACCGCCGTCGTCTTCCACCAGAGCAGCCAACCCGAGAAGGAGACCACCCATGGCTGACCCGACTCTGCGCATTGCGGATCACAGCGCAATCCCCGCACTCCCCGTCGCGATGGCCCACCATCGCCCGATCCTCGCCCTCGACCTCGGCACCACCACAGGCTGGGCGCTGCGCGGCCATGACGGCCTGATCACCAGCGGCACCGTTTCGTTCCGCCCCGGGCGCTTCGACGGTGGCGGCATGCGCTACCTGCGTTTCACCAACTGGCTGACCGAGATCGATCGGCTGTCGGGACCGATCGCCGCGATCTGGTTCGAGGAGGTCCGTCGTCACGCCGGTACAGACGCCGCCCACGTCTACGGCGGCTTGATGGCGACGCTCACCGCATGGGCGGAGCTGCGTGGCGTGCCCTATCAGGGTGTGCCAGTCGGCACGATCAAGCGCCATGCGACCGCCAGGGGCAATGCCGACAAGGCGGCAATGATCGCCGCCGTTCGTGCGCGTGGCTTCAGCCCCGCCGACGACAACGAGGCCGATGCCATCGCGCTGTTGCTGTGGGTGATGGAAACCGCAGGCGGTGTGCGATGAGTGGCTGGACACCGAGCCTCGTCGAGGAACGTCTCGCGGAAGCGGCCTTCGTGCTCAAGCGCCTGCCCGAACCCCGGCGTCAGGGATATTTCAGCGTCTGGCCGGAGGTCATCCATAGCTTCGCCGACAAGGTCGGACAGGAGCCAAAGCCGATGCGCGTCATCCCGTCACCCGCCGCGATCAGTCGGATGGAGGAGACGCTCAGCTGGACGGTGGGGCTCGATCCGATCGACGGCAAGATCGTCTGGCTGCGCGCCTACGGCGAGCGCTGGAAAACCATCTGCTGGACTGTCGGATTGCAGCGCTCGGCGGCCCATGAGCACTGGCTCTACGCGCTCTGTGTGATCGCCTTCCGGCTCAACGGCCGGCGGCTCAACCGCAATCTGTCGAAGCGCAAGGTAATCGCGCTTGCGGGTGCGGCGCGGCGGTGAGCAATGGCGAGGAAGGTGTCCGGCGGACAGTTTTCGAACGGACGGAAACGGCTTGAATGGGGTAAATTCTGGCTATGCTCGGGAGAGTAGCGCCCGCGACGGAGACGATCCCTCGCGGGCGTTGTCGTTTCCGGTGTCGTCGCCATTGCCATCCTCGCCATCATCGAGACCAGCATCATGCCCGTCCGCCCTCCGATCCATCGCCCGGTTGGCCGGCGCGAGAAGCGCGAGCGCGATCGTGATTACGCAAGCAGGCGCAATCCGGTGGCGCGTGCGCTCTACCGCTCGAAGCGCTGGCGAACGGAACGCGCCGCGTTCCTGCACGATCATCCGCTGTGCGTGGAATGCGCGCGCCATGATCTGATCCAACCGGCCAGCGTCGTCGACCATATCGATCCGCATGGCGGTGATGAGACGGTGTTCTGGGACCGCAGCCGCTGGCAGGCGCTGTGTGCCTCGTGCCATGGCCGCAAGACGGCGGCGCAGGATGGCGGCTTCGGCAATACGCGGCGCTGCACATGAGCCCGCAACACCCCCCCGGGGACCTCAAAAGTAGCGAAAGTTTGCTGCCAGGACCGCGCGCCAC
>NZ_JBHSEL010000081.1:0-2871 GCF_042653845.1 Daeguia caeni
CGCCATGAAGATGACGACAGAAGAGTCTTTTATCAAAGTATTGCAGATGCATGGCATAGATAATGCGTTTGGTATCATTGGCTCTGCGATGATGCCTGTTTCGGACTTGTTTCCGAAGGCGGGGATCAGGTTCTGGGACTGTGCGCATGAGACCAATGCGGCTTTGATCTGCGATGGCTACAGCCGCGTGACTGGCAAGATGGGTATGGCCATTGCGCAGAACGGTCCGGGTGTGACGGGCTTTGTGACGGCGATCAAGACCGCCTACTGGAACCACACGCCGATGCTTCTGGTCACGCCGCAGGCCGCCAACAAGACCATCGGCCAAGGCGGCTTCCAGGAAGTCGACCAGATGGCACTGTTTGAAGACATGGTCTGCTATCAGGAAGAAGTGCGCGACCCAAGCCGCGTGCCGGAAGTGCTCAACCGCGTGATCGAGAAGGCATGGCGCGGCTGCGCCCCCGCCCAGATCAATATTCCCCGCGATTTCTGGACCCAGGTCATTGATGTCGACCTGCCGCAGATCGTGCGGCTTGAGCGTTCAAGCGGCGGCCGCGAGGCCATTGCAGAGGCGGCAAAGCTGCTGACAGAGGCACGCTTCCCGGTCATCCTCAATGGCGCCGGCGTTGTCATCGGCAATGCCATTCCGGAATCCATCGCACTGGCAGAACGGCTCGATGCTCCTGTCTGCTGCGGCTACCAGCACAATGATGCCTTCCCCGGCAGCCATCCCTTGTCGGTCGGCCCGCTTGGCTATAACGGCTCCAAGGCAGCAATGGAGCTGATCTCCAGGGCCGATGTCGTGCTGGCACTTGGCACACGCCTTAATCCGTTCTCGACCCTGCCGGGCTATGGCATAGACTACTGGCCCAAGGACGCCAGGATCATTCAGGTCGATATCAACCCGGATCGCATCGGGCTGACCAAGAAGATCAGCGTCGGCATTTGTGGTGATGCCAAGCAGGTTGCGCGCCAGATTCTGGAGCAGCTTGGGGCACAGGCCGGCAATGCCGGACGCGAGGAGCGCAAGCAGCTCATCCACCATACCAAGTCGGCCTGGCTGCAGCAGCTTTCATCGATGGACCATGAAGATGATGATCCGGGCACGGACTGGAATGCTTCGGTACGCGCCCGCGAGAAGGATCGCATGTCGCCGCGGCAGGCATGGCGTGCCATTCAGGTAGCCTTGCCGAAGAATGTGATCATGTCGACCGATATTGGCAACAACTGCGCCATCGGCAATGCCTATCCAAGCTTTGAGCAGGGCCGCAAATATCTGGCGCCGGGCATGTTTGGCCCCTGCGGCTATGGCTTCCCGGCCATTATCGGCGCCAAGATCGGCCAGCCGGATGTTCCGGTGGTCGGCTTTGCCGGCGATGGTGCCTTTGGCATTTCCATGAACGAGATGACCTCGATCGGCCGCAAGGAATGGCCGGCGATTACCATGGTCATCTTCCGCAATTATCAGTGGGGTGCAGAAAAGCGTAACACGACGCTGTGGTATGACAACAACTTCGTCGGCACGGAACTGAACCCGAACCTGAGCTATGCCAAGGTGGCGGAAGGCTGTGGCCTCAAGGGTGTGACGGTCGATACGCAGGAAGCGCTGACCGAAGCGCTGAAGACGGCGATCGATGAGCAGATGAAGGGGGTTACGACCTTCATCGAGGTCATTCTCAATCAGGAACTGGGAGAACCGTTCCGTCGCGATGCGATGAAGAAGCCTGTGCCTGTGGCGGGCATTGATCCCAATGACATGCGTCCGCAGATGCCTGTCTGATCAAGCCTGTCAGTGATCTTGCCGGGAGGCCCACGGCCTCCCGGTACTCTCAGGGGCCTGCCACACATGCAATTGCTGGACAAGATTGTTGAAAATGCCCGCCTGAAGCAGCGCCATATCGTGCTGGCAGAGGGTGAGGACAGCCGCATCATCGAGGCTGCCTTGCGTGCCGAGCGCGAGGGGCTTGCCCGTATCACCTTGCTCGGCAACAAGGACACGATTGGCGCACAGGTCAGGGGATCGAACATCGAGATCATTGATCCTGTGATGTCGCCTCGGCGCGATATCTATGCCGAAAGGCTTCATGCACTGCGCCAATCCAGGGGGCTGAGCCCCGAGCAGGCACATGCGATTGCCGGCACGCCACTTGGCTTTGCCGCGCTGATGGTGCGCGAAGGCGATGCCGATGGCACGGTTGCGGGTGCGGTTTCGACCACGGCAGAGGTCATCCGCCATGCCTTGCAGATCATCGGCAAGGCGGAAGGTGTCACGCTTGTCTCAAGCTTTTTCCTGATCCTGCTTTGTGAGCCCTATCATCCCAAGAAGGGCATGTTCGTGTTTGCCGATTGCGGCATTGTGGTTGATCCGGATTACAGGGAGCTTGCGGATATAGCCATTCAGTCGGCCGGTTCATTCCGGCAGATCAGCGGCCAGGAGCCGGCTGTTGCCATGCTTTCCTTCTCGACGGGGGGCAGTGCTGCGCATGAGCGCGTCACCAAGGTCGTGCAGGCAACACAACTGGCGCGAGCGCTGCGGCCTGATCTTTGCATTGATGGCGAGATGCAGTTTGACACGGCCTTCGTGGAGGCGGTCAGCAAGACGAAACTGCCCAACTCGCCACTCAAGGGGGAAGCCAATGTGTTCATCTTCCCCAATCTGGAAGCGGCCAATATCGGCTACAAGATCGCCCAGCGCATTGGCGGCGCCAAGGCCATTGGACCGATCCTGCAGGGCCTGGCCAAACCAGCCAACGACCTCTCGCGCGGATGCAACGCCGACGACGTCTTCCACATGATCGCCCTGACAGCAAATCAGTGTGGGGAGTAAATCGAGCAACGATAGCTCGCGTTTGAATGCCGTGGCTGTCGGCG
>NZ_JBHSEL010000082.1:0-3092 GCF_042653845.1 Daeguia caeni
TCTGATCCTCCGTAGTTTTTGCAAACATAGAGAATCATAAACTAATGAAATCGCTAAACTTAATTTTAGGTCGGGCTCTGACATCGCTAGACACTGTTTGACAATACGTGATAAGTCGCGATCTCTTTGAGAAAAAAGGTGGCCACCATGAAGACAATAGGTGATTTGGGGAAGTATCAGCAGCGCCGCCGTCTGGCGATTGGCGTTGTGATTGCGCTTCTGGTGGTCGCGCTATTGTTCGTGCGCTCTTCCTGGGTTGGGCGGCTACACGAATATATCGAGTCCGTTGGCCTCAGCTTCATCGTTGCAGCCATCATAGGGCGCATGTGGTGCACGCTCTATATCGGCGGGCGCAAGAGCGCGGAAATCGTGCAGAGCGGACCGTATTCAGTTACGCGCAATCCTCTTTATGTGTTCAGCACGCTCGGCGCAATAGGCATCGGCGCGCAAACAGGTAGCATCATCGTGGCTATCGGTTTCGGTATCCTTTGCTATATCGCCTTTTCTATCGTCATTCGCACGGAAGAGAAGTTTTTGGAGCAGAATTTCGGCGCGCCGTATCGCGCTTATTGCCGGGATGTTCCCCGCTTCTTCCCGAAACTCTCTAACTATAATGACGATGTAGCGGTGACGGTGAAACCGGATCGTCTCTACCGCACCTTCATGGATGGCCTTGTGTTTTTTGTAGCTTATCCATTCTTTGAATTCATTGAATACCTACAAGACCAGAATATTTTACCTGTGCTTCTGCATTTGTATTAACTATTCTCAATGCCAAAAGCAGTTTCCAAAATCTCCCACGTCTCATCCATTGCATAGGTTGGAGAAAGGAACGGAATCCCGAAATGGCCGTATTGAATACTCAACTGGCGTTCGGCAACATCCTCAGGTAAATTTGAAACCCTATTCAAATAGATAACAGATGCTAGCCCAGTTCTATCTGAGCCGCTTCGACAATGAATCAGAATTGGTTTCTCTGCGTTTTTGAGGATATCAACCAACTTAATTGCTTTCTCGTTCGGCAGTATTTTGGTCGATGACATTTCAAAGTCTATATGGTTTATCTGTTGATTTTTTATTGCAGAAATTTCACCGCGATACCATTTGTCGTTGCGCGGACCGATAAGATTTACAACCGTTTTTATTTTGTATTCTTTGATTTTTCTTTCTAGATCAGACTCATTGAGTTGGGCTGACCTATAAAGTTCGTTTGGAATGACTTCGTGAAAATTCCCGCCGATTTGCAAATAGCCAGCATATCCACCCACTGACGCGACACCACAAAACATGGCTATCAGAGAATACTGTGTCAATTTCTTTACGCGCAGAATGTTCAAACCCGTAACCCCACCAAAAGATTAATCTACCTCGTAGTTTGGTTGAAATTTTGAGCAGAATTATGATGGATACTGTTCGGATTACGACACGAAAACGTGATGAGATGATTAGCTGAAGGTTCCTTCCAGAGCCTCCTATACTTACCTGATGATGGTCCTCATTCAGGCCGCTAAATCCAGCTTTTCCGCCGTCACCCGCTGCACCCTGGAATCGAGAAATTCAGCATACAAGCGGACAGCAACGCGCAAATCAGATCGTTTCTTCGGCGCAATCACCTGGAAGTCCGGCAGGGCTCCAGTTTAGCCAACTCGCTTCAATGCGTTCCAATTTAAAATAAATTGAGCTTGACACCTATAGGTGACATCCTGTTTTGTTCCTGCTATGTTCCACATCCGTGCCAACTCAGAATCGGGCTGTGGAAAATGTCGAAACCGTCAGAAATTAAGCTTGTCTTAAAATGGCGAAAAACATGGAATGACCGGGAAGACGATTTCGTCGCCAGCGCGCCCAATTTCCCTGGAAATGTAGGCCGATTTCATAAACATATCGCCAGTTCGGAAGGCGGTTGGTCGTGGTCTTTTCAAGCAATGGATTTGCCTGTCTCCCGTGGTTCTTTGGGCGAAACATCGGGTATTGAGCCGTCCGCTCGCGAAGCTGCAAAGAAGATAGAGGATATCTGGTTTCGCGTCGTAAAAGGCACCGAATACGAGGAAACCGAGGCACCAGACGAGCCAAAACCGAATGCGTACGCCGCCGCAAAAGGCCTCTAAAACGCCCGTTTCCCTGTGAGTGTAGGTAAGGCAAGCATCAAACTTGCGCTTTAAATGGCACTTCTAGAGCCTTCATTTCCGCGCCCGACGCCCAAAAAGTGGATTTCAGACGGTTTTGAGTGCATACGTCTCGCTGTAATTTTTGTGTCGTCACGAAATTCTGTTGAACCCTTTTTCGCCCTCAGGCATATTTTCGTGACGACACGAAAATCAGGGGCGGGTAAATGACCGATCAACAGGAACCAGAAAAGAAGAAGCGTGGACGACCAGCACAGGGCGACCGCGCAATGACAAACGCGGAGCGCTCAGCGAGGCGACGAGCAAAGGCTAAAGCCTCGCAGCCAGTCGTTCTTGCGAAGGCGGAGGGGCGAGACGGTGGTTATTACAAACTCCGCAACGACCTTTATTCCATTAAAGAATTTATCAAAAGCGCAGTCTCTATGCATGTCGCTATGAATGCCTGTTTTAAGCATCCTGGCGATGCTGAGAAAATGGCGATACTCCGGAAAGGAATTGAATATTATTCGAACAATCTGGGGTATTCGATGGCTGCAATGGATAGCATCGTTGATGCTTTTGAGTGGCCTGACGATCAGGAAACGCAATGGGGGGTGAAAAATTTACGGGACTGGGAGGCCGTCGAATATTTAAAATCGCTTGTTTCCGAGTGACCTAATACACGTCAGACACCAAAACCGCGCAAATTTGGGCACTTTATGAGGCTTCTTTTTCCGTCAGACCGCAAAAAATGTTGAAATCGGTCAGTTTTGCGGGGCGCAAGCCTTCCCATTGTCCGTTTCCCGAAGCTCCAAACTGTCAACTTTTTGGCTGTTTTTCCGTCTCCCACATCACACTGGAGGCGGATCGGCAGGAGGCAAAGCCCCCAAGCAACGAGCCGAAGGTGACCTGCCCCCCGGTCGTCCCTCGTTCATAACGAGAGTCCTTGGGGTTGATAGTGGTCGGTTTCGGATGTGGCAAGCGCGC
>NZ_JBHSEL010000083.1:0-3228 GCF_042653845.1 Daeguia caeni
CTCGTTGTGGAGCTATATAGAACCCCAACCATAAAACTGTCAACGACATTCCCGCGATTTTTATTATTTTCTTTTCCACAGGGAAAAGCTTGCCTGTTAACTGGATATAAAGCCTGACAGGCATCGATTCGTAAGCATCCATTTCAGCCAGAAACAGGCATTATATGCAGCTTTATATGGGTATTGATGGCGGTGGCAGCGGTTGTCGCGCAATTCTCGCCGATTCCAGCGGTACGATTCTGGGTATGGGAACTGCTGGGCCTGCCAATATTGGCGCGCATCCTCACGACGCATGTGCACACATAAAGTGTGCAGCATTGCAGACGTTGACCAATGCCGGGCTGGAAGCGGAGCTATTGTCCACGTTGAAAGTCACGCTTGGCCTTGCAGGAGCGAAATCCGTCCTGAATCTGCAAGAAATTGCAGATGTTCTCCCCTTCAAAGAATCACGCATCGTCTCTGATGCGATCACAGCCTTTCAGGGCGCACTTGGCCATGGCGATGGCGCAATCATCATTACCGGAACGGGTTCCGCCTTTGTGAAACGGATCGATTCTGATTATGAAATCATCGGCGGGCGCGGCTTCATGCTGAGTGATCATGCTGGTGGCGCACGTTTGGGACGTGAATTATTGGAAGAAACCCTGCTTGCCATGGACGGCCTTGCTCCCTTCACGTCACTGGCACAGCAGGTGGCGCATCACTTTGATCATGACATTCGGCAAATCATTACCTTCTCACGCAGCGCGCAGGCGGCCGATTATGCCCGATTCGCCCCACTCATTTTTCGACATGAATCAGAAGGCGATGCGCTGGCGCAGAAAATATTAAAGCGTGCCTGCGAGCATTTATGCCAAGGATTGCAGCGCATGGGTATCGAATCGCTTGGGCGCTTCAGCATGACCGGCGGTCTGGCCGCTTCCTATCTTGGCCTGCCCTATTTTCCCTGTCGCGACCATTATGTCACGCCGGCTGGCGACAGTCTTCAAGGCGCACTGGAACTTGCCCTTGCCATGTAGGCAATTGATCGTCCCATTACGATAAAAGTCTTGTCGCAGGCTTCATTCCTTCATACTTTCGTTGAAACGGCATCCAGCAGTGATGCCGATTTCAAAGGGTTGAGGTAGCCATGCTTACCAAGAAAGGCAAATACGGCCTCAAAGCCATGATCCATCTTGCGGGTATCCAGCAAGGCCAGCTCGTTTCAGCCAGTGAAATTGCAGAAAAACATAATATTCCTCGTAAATTCCTCGACAATATCTTCATGGAACTGCGCAATGCCGGCTTCGTGGTCAGCCGCAAAGGCAAAGGCGGTGGCTTTACCTTGGCGCGTCCGGCCGAGAAAATTCCTATCGGCAATATTATCCGCGCCCTCGATGGCGCACTGGCCCCGATCGCCTGTGCCAGCAAAACGGATTATCACCCCTGCGAAGACTGTATTGAGGATGATTGCCAGATACGGCTAATCATGCTGGATGTCCGGGAAGCCATTGCGAATGTCCTTGACAATCGCAGTCTGGCCGACAGCCATGCAATCGAAAAGCTGATCACCTGACCACTTGCTCTACCATGAATATGACAATGCCCAAGCCAGACTTGGTAGCGACCAATTCATAACGTTCCGTTGCAACAGGAAATGCTGGACACTCTTTCTAAACAGCAAAGCGGAGGTCTTGTCCCACCATCGGCGACATAGAGGCTGGACAAGTACGAATGCATGAAAAAGCCGCCCGTTACAGGCGGCTTTTGAAAATCATGGACGAGGTGGGGCCGGTGGCCTTCCTGGACCAGGGCCAAATACAGGACCAGGGCCGCCCGGACGTGGTGGCCTGAAGCCAGGATTTGGACCCGGCATGGGGCCAGGCTTGAAACCAGGACCCGGCGGCGGCGGCGGCGGTGGACGACGTGGCGGACGACGACCCCAGTCGCGATGATAATCATAATTGCTGATTGCCGTACCAATCAAAGCACCAGCAAGAAGTGGAATTCCAATCGCTACTGCGGAATCATTAAAGTTTCCGCCCCTGGCATAGCCTTGCCTGAAAGCTATGTAATTGGATGACGCCCAGCCACGACGACCGGCCCATGCAACATCGCACCAATTATAATTCGATGCGCATTGTATCACATCAATCGGCGCGCCATTCGGAATCGTGCCCAGCACATCAAAACTTGTGCCTGGCCCGGAACGGACATTCAGATTTGCCGTGGTGATTGCATTTGCCGCTTGAGCCGATGTGGCAGCCAACAGTGCAGTTGCTATGATAGCTGTTTTAACTGTTAACTTCAAAATTAATCCCCAATTCGCAAGCAATGCGTTTTACAGGCCGTTTATACATCATTTTTAGAATGTTGTACGGTATAAATTCGTCTATTGCAGAAATTTAATGTTCCGACGCAATTCCTTACGCCAATATTGCTGTTCAACGGAAAGTGCCACCAGATTGTTTCCGGCGGCACCATGATAAGAGAGCATCAGAAGCGTAATTTCAGCTCCATTTTCATGGAGTGATCACGGATCTTGCGATCCATGCGACCCTCATAGGACAGCCCCAAGGAAAGGTGATCGGCAACCGTATATTGGACACCGCCCTGTAACAGCAGGGCATTCTTCTCGACTGGCACACCCGATATCGTGAAGGCTTCACCGCCAGCAAAATGCAGGGTTGCACTTGGTCGTCCCTGTGAATTGGACTGCCAGGCAGCCATGGCGTGATAACTTATCCTGCTTTCATCAGAAAGCTTGAAGTTCTCATGTACGCGCAGGCCCAACAGGGTGCTCATGACATGCGCATGACCACTTTCCCCAATCAACGCGCTACGGGTTTGGCGTTCTTCAAAACCCATCAAATCTACCCGGGCGTATGAGACGCCGACAAATGGGGTGACATCCACAATCGATGAATTGAATGTGTAACCCAGTTCGGTAAAAGCCTGATGCGATATGCCCGTCAATGAAGCATCATCATGATCATTCAAGTCGATATATTTCACATTGCGGCTGGTGTAGATATCATGCAGGCTGCTGCTCAAGCCAAAACTCAGATGAAAATCATTCCAATATTTCGCGCTGTATAAGCCGAGCTGGTATGTCTCAAAATCAGCAAAGGCCCGCCCAGTGTTGGCAGATGCATTCATGTAACCGGTTGTCCGTCGTCGAATGATTTGAGACTATTTGTGTTTTTGAAGATTGGAGTTTCCGGCTCGGTTTGGGGTTTGATTTAAGCG
>NZ_JBHSEL010000084.1:0-3572 GCF_042653845.1 Daeguia caeni
CCGGCTGACCACGGACCCGCCGAAGCGCGGGCGCAGGATGCGCATGTGTTGCGCGCTATAGCTCGCGCCTGGAACTGGCGGCGTAAGCTTGAGCGTGGCGAAGCTTCTACGATCGCAGACATAGCCAAGGCCGACCGTGTTAGCGATCAATATGTGGGCCGTACAATGCGGTTGGCTTATCTCGCCCCTGACGTGCTGGAGAAGCTGCTCATACACCGCACCCCGCCGTCGCTCTCGCTCAACGAGCTGGTCACGGCTTCTGACCTGCCGTGGTCGGATCAGCTGGCGGCGGTCTTTGCAATATCAAACGACGAGAAGTGAAGTCGGCGCTCCTCAGCATCAGCTACCCTCAGAAAACGCTTGCATATTACAACCATCCTTGTAGGATCATCTTATGAATGATGATTCGGCAATAGAGGCGCTTTCCGCTCTTGCACACGAGGATCGCCTGGCCGCCTTCCGCTTGTTGGTGCGGGTCGGCCCAGACGGTATGCCGTCAGGCGAGATTGCCGAGGCGTTGTCGATCCCACCGACGCGGATGAGCTTCCATCTATCGGCACTTGAACGCGCCGGGCTCCTTCGCTCTTGGCGCGCCGGCCGCCGCATTCTCTATGCGGCGAGCTATGCTGACATGCGCAGTCTGCTCGTCTTCCTCACCGAGGATTGCTGTTCCGGCAAGCCGGAAATCTGCGGTGATCTCAGCCAAATTGCTTTCCAATGCGAACCGGAGACATGTCGTTGACCGTCACGATCTATCACAATCCTACCTGCGGCACGTCGCGCAACACGCTCGCCATGATCCGCCAATCCGGCGAAGAGCCTCATGTCGTCGAATATTTGAAGACGCCGCCCGCGCGCGAGGAACTGCTAAGGCTAATTGACGCCATGGGCATCACGCCGCGCGATTTGCTGCGTGAGAAGGGCACGCCTTATGCCGAACTCGGCTTGAGTGATTTTTCCATGACCGACGACGCGCTGATCGATGCAATGATGGCGCACCCCATCCTGATCAACCGTCCGATCGTTGTCACGGATAAGGGTGCAGCCCTCTGCCGCCCCTCTGAAAAGGTGCTGGCACTTCTTTCCAACCCGGTATCATCCTACGTCAAGGAAGATGGCGAGGTCGTTATATTGCAGGATACGCAATCGTGACGGATCCGTTTTCCCTCGATCTGCCGAACATTGATCTGAAACAGCTTCGGCCAATCGACGGCGAAGCGCTCGCTGATCCCAACGGGCCGGCGCACCCACCACGTATTCTCATTCTCTACGGCTCGATCAGGGAGCGATCCTTTTCGCGCCTCCTGTCGGAGGAGGCGGGAAGACTGCTTCGATGGTTCGGCTCCGAAGTCCGAACATTCGACCCGCGAGGTCTGCCGTTGCCGGACGGAGCCGAACCCGATCATCCAAAGATGAAAGAACTTCGCGATCTCGCCGATTGGGCGGAAGGCATGGTCTGGGTCAGTCCCGAGCGCCACGGCGCAATGACGGGCATCATGAAGGCGCAGATCGACTGGATTCCACTCAGCCTTGGAGCCAAGCGCCCGACGCAAGGAAAGACGCTTGCAGTAATGGAAGTGTCCGGAGGCTCCCAAAGCTTCAACGCCGTGAACCAGATGCGCATCCTTGGTCGCTGGATGCGAATGGTGACAATCCCGAACCAGTCATCGGTGCCGAAGGCGTTCATGGAATTCGACGAGGCAGGACGCATGAAGCCGTCTTCCTATTACAGCCGTGTTGTCGATGTCTGTGAGGAATTGGTGAAATTCACCTGGCTCGTGCGCGGCCGGTCCGCCTACCTGACGGATCGCTATTCCGAGCGCGTCGAAACCGCAGCCGAATTATCCAGCCGCGTGAACCAACGCGCTATCTGATCTTCACAGGAATATCTCCATGCTCGCCCTTGCGATCTTCGTCGCCACCCTTGTTTTTGTCATCTGGCAACCAAAGGGCTTCGGCATTGGCTGGTCAGCGCTGATCGGCGCTACAGGTGCCCTTCTCACTGGTGTCGTCGGTTGGAGCGACGTCGGCACTGTCTGGCATATCGTTTGGGACGCGACCTTCACGTTCGTCGCGCTCATCATCATTTCGCTGATCCTTGATGAGGCAGGGTTCTTCTCCTGGGCAGCGCTCCATGTCGCGCGCTGGGGTGGGGGCAGCGGGCGCAGGCTCTTTCCGCTCACAATCATCCTGGGAGCTGCAATCGCGGCTGTCTTTGCCAATGATGGTGCGGCACTGCTGCTAACCCCAATTGTCCTTGCTATTCTTCTCCGTCTCGACTTCCCGCCGACGGCCGCGCTCGCCTTCACGGTTGCCTGCGGCTTCGTGGCCGATACGACCTCACTCCCACTCGTGGTCTCCAACCTTGTGAACATTGTCACGGCAAACTTCTTCGGCATTTCCTTCGGCCGCTATGCAGCCGTCATGGTCCCGGTAAACTTTGTCTCCCTTGCTGCCACGCTCCTCGTTCTCTGGGTCTGGTTCCGCAAGGACATTGCTGTGACCTATCAGGTTGACGAACTCGAGCAGCCACGTCACGCCATTCGTGATCACGTCGTCTTCCGGACAGCCTTCCCATTGCTTGGCCTGCTTCTCGTTGCCTATTTCGTGACGGGATCGCTAGGTGTGCCGGTCTCCTTCGTGACGGGGGCAGCGGCACTTGTCCTGCTGGCGGTTGCCGGCCGCTGGTTTCAAGGGGGAAGAGACGCAGTGGTGCCCCTTGGCAAAGTGCTGCGTGGCGCACCCTGGCAGATCGTCCTCTTTTCTATCGGCATGTATCTCGTTGTCTACGGGCTTGGGAACGCAGGCCTGACTGATGTCGCTGCGAGCGTTCTGTTCTGGTTGGCGGCGCAGGGAACATTCGTTGCCACAATAGGCACCGGCTTTGTCGTAGCGGCGCTGGCCTCTGTCATGAACAATATGCCTGCCACCCTCGTCGGCGCACTCGCCATCGACAGAGCCGAGATCCCCGCGGTTACACAGCAGCTAATGGTCTACGCCAACGTCGTCGGCAACGACCTAGGGCCGAAGTTCACGCCGATCGGGTCCCTTGCGACACTGCTCTGGCTCCACGTTCTTGCCAAGAAAGGACAGCGCATCACCTGGGGGCAATACATGAAGGTCGGCCTCGTGCTGACGCCGCCAGTCCTTCTTGTCACGTTGATTGCTCTTTGGGCTTGGCTACCCGTCGTATCGTAGGGACTTCAGCTGGCTGGGGCTGATAGCCAAGTACGCATTCATGCATCAAACGTCCGATGTCGCATCGTTGCACTACGTGCCCTTTCGTCTAGCAACGCCCACTTTGGGCGTCTCTTTTTGGGGTGACAGGCGGTAAGATCAGTCAAAACTCGGGCACAGTCCGGAAGCGTCAAGTGGCTGAAATTAATCGATTTTTTCTAACCAAACCAAATCGACGGAGGTTTGGTCGATTTGAGACAAAAGCCATTCAGAGACTGAAAATCACGTTCTAGGCAGTCTCTGAGGTTTGGACCAAATCGCTAACCCCCTTTGAAATCAAAAGGAATTTCGGCGGTTAAATCGGGCTGTTGGGAGTTTGCAAATTGATACTGGCG
>NZ_JBHSEL010000085.1:0-4588 GCF_042653845.1 Daeguia caeni
TGTCATCTGATCCTCCGTAGTTTTTGCAAACATAGAGAATCATAAACTACTGAAATCGCTAAACTTAATTTTAGGTCGGGCTCATAGATATAACAAGCATCGGATAGACTGATGTATTTCACAGTCTGTCGTGTAATGGGCTCCGGGAGCGCTTGGGTTCAGGACTGGAAGATTCATCAATGATGGGTAGGCAGGACAGACGCAAGGCATAAGGCTCCCGGTCGAGCGGCTCGACATGGCGCCGTCTGTCACTTCGCTGGGCAAGAATGGCATATCTGCTTGGCCTGTTCGCCGAAAAGGCGTGAAACACCCGGCTTTTCTTCCCATACAGCTGGAGAGATTCTTCGATCCAATGAATGGGCTTGAGCCTAGCGATCAGCTGCGTTGCCGGGTTCAAAACCTTCTGCTGTCTGGCGGATGGCGTCGGCGAGGATCTCTGCAGGTTGGGCGCCCATGACGGCATATTTCTGGTCAAGGATGAAACAGGGCACGCCGCGCACGCCAATGCGATTGGCTGTGTCGATATCCGCGCGGATCGTGTCCTTATCGGCATCGGACTGCAAAAGGCGGGCGACGATGGGTGCTTCCATTCCGGCGCTGGCGGCGGCGTCCACCAGCACTTCATGATCGCCAATATCCAGTCCCTGTTCAAAATAGAATGAAAACAGCGTGCCGACGACCATGTCCTGCGCGTCAGACGAGGCTTGTGCCGCCCAGTGAACAAGCCGGTGGGCATCAAATGTGTTGGGCGAACACCTAATCGCCTCGAAATCAAAATCAATGCCGACGCTTTCGCCGATCTGTGCCAATTGACGGTGGATCTCGTCAACCCTGTCGTCAGAACCGAATTTCTCGCGCAGATAGGTCTGGCGGTCCTTGCCCTGTGGCGGCAGGGTCGGATCAAGCTGATATGGCCGCCAGCGAATATCGACTTCAATGTCAGACAGGAAGGAAAGCGCTTTTTTAAGCTGCATCCGGCCAACATAGCACCATGGGCAGACGACATCCGATACAACGTCGATGGTTATCTTCTTACGTGTCATGGCAGGCTCCGTGGCAGCGGAAGCAAGCTTCCGACATTGATGGGATGTCCCTGCAGGGACTGCAGTTGGTCCGGGGTTAATCCTTTGCGCGCCACCAGGTTGGAATCTGATAGCCGAACAGCGGCGTCTTCTCCGGATGCTTTATTCTATCCCAGCGGGCGACCCATTGATAGGGGAGATGATAAAGCGGAATATAATAGTTGCCGGAAATCAGCACGCGGTCGAGCGCGCGCACGGCGCTGACAAATTCCGCACGGTCCCTGGCCGCAAGCATGGCCTCGATCAGCGCATCGACAGCCGGATCGGCAACGCCGGCATAATTGAAACTGCCTTGTGCGTCGCGTGAGGCTGAGCCCCAGCGCATCCATTGTTCATTGCCGGGGGAAAGCGAGCTCGACAAGGCGCCAAGCACCATGTCGTAATCAAAGGTCTGCAGGCGCTGCTGATATTGCGCATCATCGACGGAGCGGATATCGACCTCGATGCCGAGACGCGCCAGATTGCGCTTGTAAGCAAGGGCGATTTTTTCTTCATCCACCGAGCGCGTCATGATTTCAAAACGCAATGGTTTGCCCGTTGGATCAATGGCCTTGCCATTTTCGATTCTGTAGCCGGCCTTGGTCAGAAGATCATAGGCCTGTCTTGCCGGTTCGCGGTCATGGCCGCTGCCATCGGTTACGGGCGGGTGCCATGTTCCCTCCAGCACGTCCGGGCGAACGGCATCCGGAAAGCGGCCGAGTAATTCACGCTCACGCTGATCGGCCGGCTTGCCGACCGATGAAAGTTCTGACCCCTGCCAGAAACTGGCCGTGCGCTGATATTGCCCGCCAAACAGATTGCGGTTGGCCCATTCAAAGTCGAACAACAGACTCAAGGCCTGACGCACGCGCCGGTCGGCAAAGACCGGGCGGCGCGTATTGAACACAAAGCCAAACATATTGGCCGGTGTGCCCTTTTTGAAATGATCCTTGATGACCTTGCCCTGCTGGACGGCCGGGAAGTCATAGGATTTTTCCCAGCGCGTCGGATTGGCTTCAATGAAAATGTCGAGCAGGCCCTTCTTGAAGGATTCGAACATCACCGTTTCATTGCGGTAATATTCGATCACGATGCGGTCAAAATTGTCGAAGCCGCGGCGAACCGGCAGATTCTTGCCCCAATAGTCCGGATTATAGCTGTAGGTGATGCGCTGGCCCGGCAGCACTTCGGAAACGACATAGGGCCCGCTGCCAACTGGCGGCTGCAGTGTGGAATTGTCGAATTTGGCCGGATCAATGGCATGTTTGGGCAGAACCGGCATGGTCGAGGCAACAAGCAGCGGAAATTCGCGGTCAGACTTGTCGTTGAAGACAAAGCGGATCCGGTTCTCGCCGGTCTTTTCGATTTTCTCGATGCGGCTCATGCGGTTATTATAGGGCGGGCGACCCTTTTCGGTCAGGATGTCATAGGTAAAGATGACATCATCAACAGTAACCGGCTTGCCATCCGACCATCGCGCACTCGGGTTGAGTGTGAATTCCACCCATGACCGGTCGGGGGCAATTTCGACTTTCTCGGCAAGCAGCGGATAGAGTGTGAATGGCTCGTCACGTGAACGCTGCATCAGCGTTTCATAGACGAGATTGCCGAAGTCGGTGTCGCCGAACAGCCCGCGCGCCGTGGTGCGCATGCTTTTCAGGATGAATGGATTGAGACTGTCGAAAGTGCCAACCACGCCAACCGTAAGCGTGCCGCCCTTGGGCGCATCGGGATTGGCATAGGGAAAATGGGAGAAATCGGCCGGCAGTGCCACATCGCCATGCATGGACAACGCATAATCCTGGCTGGCGTGGGCGGCAGGCGACAGCAATAGCGCGAAGATGACAGCCGACAGGGCGGTCATGAGGGAAATGCTGCGTAACCTGTCAGTCATTCGGTTCAACGTCATCGTTCCACTGCTAAAGCTCAAGAAGCGTCAATGCATGACCTGTTGTAGCGATTCGGGGCGTACGTTACCACGAAGCCGGGCCTTTATAGGGAGACAAACGTGTCGGCTACGTGACAGTTATTAATAAAACAAAAAAAATGGCGTAATTTTACGCCTATATCTTAAAACCCATCTGGATTCATGGCGTCAGTCATTGTAACACCAGCGCGAATTGGGATTGGACATCCCGAAGTCATGCTGTTGCCGCATTTCCACATCAGTGACAGTCTATTGCTGACTGAAGCCTGCATATGGAAATTTTAGATCAAAGCGTTGAAAGGAACCGGTTGATCATGTCCAGCACGAAGACAATTGCTGCCGCATCTGCCATTGCTGGCGCGCTAGGCCTGCTTGCGACCATGGCTGTGCCTGCATCCGCCCAGCAGCAGCCGCCACAGGGCTGGTTCAAGGTCTGCTCGAAGCAGGAAGCCAACGATATCTGCAACACGCAGAATATCGTGACCGCAGATACTGGTCAGCTGCTTACGGCAGTCAACCTCATTGAGATCAAGGGCAAGATCAATCGAAAGATCTTCCAGGTTACCGTGCCGATTGGCCGTCTGATCCCTGCCGGTGTTGGCATGCAGATCGACAACAACAAGCCGCTCAAGCTCGAATATGGCATCTGCTTTCCGGACCGCTGCATTGCCGAAGCGCCATTGACTGATGATCTCATCAATGCGCTGAAGAAGGGCAACAAGATGACGCTGACTTCGGTCAACTATCAGAACAAGCCAAATCCGATCCCGGTATCGCTGTCCGGTTTTGCGGCTGCGCTGACTGGCCCGGGCCTCAAGCAGTCCGAGCTGGAAGAACGCCAGAAGGAACTTCAGGAAGCTGTCCAGAAGCGCCAGAAGGAATTCGAAGCCAAGATGAAGGCAGAGCAGGAAAAAGCCAAGGCTGGTGCGAATTAAGCCCGGCATGCAATCCTGACCGGATCTTTTCGGACGTTTCATGAAAAGGGGTGCAACAAGCGCCCCTTTTTTGTGCGCATCAGCCCGGCAATGGCCAGTGACGGCAATGGCCGCAATATGGTCTGAACGCAGGGCTGATAGGCAGATGACGTGTTCATGCGGCAGAGTTGCCGTATGTTTCAGTGCTTGATTTGCGCCTTGGGCTGATAGGTGCCGTTTGCAAGCAGATTGAACATTTGCGCAATCTGTGGGTGATGCAGCGGCTCGCCACTCGTATCCGGCAGCAGGTTCTGTTCGGACACATAGGCTATGTATTCGTTTTCCGAATTTTCGGCGAGAATGTGATAAAAGGGCTGATCGCGACGCGGACGCGTTTCTTCAGGAATGGCCTGATACCATTCCTCCGTATTGGCAAATTCCGGGACTACATCGAAAATTACGCCGCGAAAGGGGAAGATTCGATGTTTGACCACCTGCCCGATCCGAAATTTTGCATGCTTTATCTGTGTCGCTGTCATGGGAAGAGTATAAAACTTTGGTCGGAAAATATCATCTGACAAAAATACATATAAAGGCGTCGATCTAAGAGCCCGACTCAACATTTCATTTTTGCGATACGCCTCGTCATTCGCCTGATTGAGGAGATGAGCATCCAAGCTTGTGAC
>NZ_JBHSEL010000086.1:0-4687 GCF_042653845.1 Daeguia caeni
CACATGATCGCCCTGACAGCAAATCAGTGTGGGGAGTAAATCGAGCAACGATAGCTCGCGTTTGAATGCCGTGGCTGTCGGCGCTTGCAAAATCAAGCTGACATGAAAGCGATGGCACTCAATAGATGCAGGTTTCAGCCTGCGACATCGCAGCCCCATGCTTTAGGCTGCAGAACTTACTCCATCTTGGTCTGCCTGTTGGCACGGATAATGGACCGTACGAACACAAGTACCAAAAGCAACACAATGGTTGGTGCTGGTGCGCTGTCAATAAAGAATGAGAGATAGACACCAAAGAAAGAGCCAATGATGGCAATCAGGACGGAAAGCACCAGCATAACCCTGAATTCTCGCGCCATTAAGAAGGCTATGGCGCCCGGCGCAATCAGCATGGCAACACTCATGACAAGCCCCACCGCCTGCAATGCAGCAACGATCGTAAGGGAAATGAGTGCAAGCAGACCATAATGCAGAAATCTTACTTTTAGGCCAATGGCATATGCCTGTGCCGGGTCAAATGCCTGAAGCAAGAAATCTTTCCATTTTATAAGGATGATTGCAGTGGTGAGCAGTGCAATACTTGCCGCGACGCCAATATCGCGCCAGGACACACCAAGTATGTCACCAAACAATATGTGATCCAGATGCACGTCCGCCCGTACCTTGACATAAAGTACCAGGCCCAGGCCAAACATGCCGGAAAACACGACACCCATCACTGTGTCCTGCTTGATGCGGCTGTTTTCTTTCAGAAAGCCCGTTGCAACCGCGCAAAACATGCCCGCGACGAAGGCGCCCAGGGCAAGCGGAAGCCCAATCATGTATGAAATCACCACACCGGGAAATATCGCATGACTGATGGCATCTCCCATCAGAGCCCAGCCCTTCAACACGAGAAAACAGGAAAGCAGTGCCATTGGCAAAGCAATGATGCATGCAATCACCATGGCGTTGATCATGAACTCAAACTGAAAAGGTGCCAGTAGATGATCAATCATTGCCCTTCCTCCGCAAGGCGCCGAGCACGTTTTCTGGCTGCATAGAGTCCGTGCTTGGGTGCAAGGAAAAAGGCTATCAGGAAAGTCAATGTCTGCAGACAGACGATGATGCCGCCGGTTGCACCATCGAGAAAATAGCTGGAATAGGCACCGATAAAGCTGGTCACTGCGCCGATTGTTACCGCAATGACGAGAAGACGTGAAAAGCGATCGGTGAGAAGATAAGCGGTCGCGCCGGGGGTTACCACCATGCAGATCACCAGAAAGGCTCCAACTGTCTGCAGTGCAGCAACAGTTGAAGCAGACAGCAAAGTAAAAAACATGACCTTGAGCAGGGTTGGATTAAGGCCAATCGCGCGTGCTTGAGTTTCGTCAAAAAAAGTAACCATCAGGTCTTTCCATTTCACCAGAAGAATGGACAGCGAAACCGGACCAATGATTGCAAGCTGCAAAATATCCGTTGGTGTGATTGCCAGTACATTACCAAGCACGATCGTCTGAATATTGACGGCCATGGGTTTCAACGAAATCATAAAAAGACCGAGCGCGAAGAAAGCTGAGAATGTCAGGCCAATAATTGTATCTTCCTTCAGCTTTGTACGCTGATTTAAAAAGACCATGGTCATGGCAGCCAGACCGCCGGAGAAAAATGCCCCCAGGGAAAATGGCAGCCCCAACATATAAGCGCCAGCCACGCCCGGCACGATGGCATGCGAAAGCGCATCACCAATCAGCGACCAGCCCTTGAGCATCAGGTAGCAGGAAAGAAATGCACATACTCCGCCCACGAGAGGACAGACCCACATCGCATTAAGCATGTAGTTGTAATTGAAGGGCTCTAAAAGAGTCATCATCAACCCGGACATATTCATCATGAGCACTTCGCACGCATATCCTTGTCAACTTCAGCCATGACCCCGATCACCATGCCCATGATGCTCACATGGCCGGCTCATATTTCCGCTGCTCACCGTGAATATAGTGGGAGCTCATTCCACCAAAGGCGCGTCCCAAATTTTCCGGCGTGAAAGTATCCGCTGTCACACCATAAGCAATGACCGTCCCCTTGATGAGAACCGTGCGGTCACAAAATTCTGCCACTGATCCGAGATCATGGGTTGAGACCAGCATGACACGCCCTTCATCACGCAGTTCTTTCAACAGCGTTATGATTTGTTCTTCCGTCCTGACATCAACGCCGGTAAACGGCTCATCAAGCAGGATGACCCTGCTGTCCTGTGCCAGAGCGCGGGCAAGAAAAACACGTTTTTTCTGCCCGCCCGACAATTCACCAATCTGGCGCTTTCGCAGCTCCAACATGTTGACGCGTTCAAGTGCAACCGCCACGGCTTGATAGTCAGCTTTTCCGGGAATGCGCATCATGCCCATATGGCCATAACGACCCATCATGACGACATCTTCAACAAGTACCGGAAAATTCCAGTCTACTTCTTCGGACTGCGGGACATAGGCAACGAGATTTTTACGCAAGGCCTTTTCAATCGGCATATCCAGCACGCGGATTTCACCACGCGCAAGTCGGACAAGACCCATAATGGCTTTAAACAAGGTGGATTTTCCTGATCCGTTCACGCCGATAAGGGCCGTAATTGTGCCAGCGGGAATTTCGAAACTGGCATCACGCAAGGCCATGTGGCCGTTGCGATAAATCACGCTCGCCCCCCTGACCGAAATGCCAGATCCTAGCCCTGATGGGAATTTCGTTGATTTAGTTAACATTGTTGTCATTGCGTCAAACCTTGAGATAACCCTTTTGAGATCGTTGAGGACGTAACGCGCAGGAGATCAAGATATGTAGGAACAGGCCCGTCTGCTTCACTCAGTGAATCGACATAAAGCACACCACCATAATGCGCACCGGTCTCGCGAGCGACCTGTTCAGCCGGCTTGGAAGATATCGTGCTTTCACTGAACACCGCCGGAATTTTATATTTCCGCACGGCATCAACAACCTTGCGCACCTGTTGTGGCGTCCCCTGCTGATCCGCATTGATCGGCCAAAGATAGAGTTCTTTTAGACCAAAATCGCGCGCAAGATATGAAAATGCCCCCTCACTTGAAACAAGCCAACGTTTATCTTCCGGTATTTTTGTCAATTCTTCCTTGACAGGGGCAATCGTTTCCAGAATTTTTTTCTTATATTCTTCTGCATTTTTATTATATGTTTCAGCATGATCAGGGTCATACCTTACAAAGGCATCGCGAATATTGTCTACATATATCAAGGCATTTTGCGGCGACATCCATGCATGCGGGTTCGGCCTGCCCTTATATGGCCCTTCGACAATGCTGATTGCCTCAATACCATCTGACACCACAACTTCAGGAACGTTTTCCAGATTGGAGTAGAATTTCCTGAACCATAGCTCAAGATTGAGTCCATTTGACAAAATGAGCTGCGCATCTTGAGCGCGATAAATATCACCTGGCGTTGGCTGATATTCATGAATTTCCGCACCTGGCTTGGTGATGGATTGCACCTCTGCAACATCGCCAGCAACATTTTTAGCCATATCAGCAATGATGGTAAATGTAGTGATGACTTTGAATTTTGCATCGGCAAGTGCAACACCTGAAAAGAGACAAGCCAACGAAACGCCCAGAAATACGCCGACCATTGAACATCTGAACCTACCGCCCATTTTGCACTCCCATTAACCAGAAACTTCTCTTGGCCAGACAGGAATTATATGCAATTGCAAACTATTTGCAACAATGAACTCCTATAATTCCAGACCGCTGTGACAGCGACCGTTTCGCATCTCCTCGGTCTGCAAATGAGTTTCACATCTGATCTTTACATCAGCGATGAATTGCTATGCATCTTGGATATGCCGCCTAGGATGGATCAAGAAATTTTGTCCCATATATGGAGGGCAAGCGCGAGGCGCACAGGCATCATCGCAAACTCTTTGACGCAGTGTTATGAATGCGCGTTCGGGTGGTTAGCATGCGATCTTGCCAAGTGGCTTGACGGCCACCAGTTGGCAAGACGGTTACTAATACTGAAACGTGATGGGCATACTGGCTACGCCGTCCGCAAAACCGATCTGGAATGGCCAATAATCACACAAGGACGCGCACACTGATCAGCTGAACTGCCCCCATTTCGACCGGTCAGTCGGCACAAGCAGAAAGGCTCAAGCACAGGCCTTGAGGACAGGCTTATGTCTAACGAGTATCGACACGTTGAATTGCTGACGGGGGATGTTTGCCGCAGGCGGTGAACAACCGAGCAGAAGCTGACAATCATCGAGCAGAGTTTTCGAACCAGGCGAGACCGTCTCGTCCACCGCTCGCCGCCATGGTGTTGCGCCCAATCTGCTTTACCGATGGCGCAGGCCATTGAGCGAGGGGGAGAGCTGCTGTCATGGATTCTGATGAGCCTGTTGTCGGCAATTCGGAAGTGAAAAGCTGGAAAATCGTGTCCGCGAACTGGAGCGCGTGCTCGGCCGCAAGACGATGGAGGTCGAAATCCTCCGCGAAACCCTTTCCAAAGTGAACTCAAAAAACGGATATCGCGGCCGATCTTGTTGCCGAAGGAGGCTCCCTATGAATACTGTGGCAGACACGTTGCGCGTCTCCCTGGTCTGCCCCCTGAAAAGTGGTCCTCCCTGAAGTAGGCTATTGAGCCGTAGGAGGACGTTGGAATGCCCCAGAAGAAGCAC
>NZ_JBHSEL010000087.1:0-5381 GCF_042653845.1 Daeguia caeni
CAATGATGGTGGCGGCATAATCGCGGCGGAAATCCACTTAACGAAACGCCCGAAACTGTTCAGACAAACCGAACCACCTCTCTCGTTCAGGTTCCGGATGTTTTGAAAAACATCGGTATCACTGTAATGGATGGGCCGTTTTTCTCACTCATGCCCTTTCCTGCGCGTGAAATACATACACTGTCACATGTACGTTATACACCGCATTTCAGCTGGAATGACGCAAGGGATGAGAATCCTTACAGAAAGCTTGCCGACTACGATCGCAAGACACGCGTTGATCGGATGATCCGTGATGCAGCTCGCTACCTGCCCGTTCTCTTGGAAGCAAGATATATTGACTCCCTTTTCGAAGTCAAAACCGTTTTGGTCAAGAATGAAGGGGATGATGGCCGCCCGATTTTATTCGAAAGACATGCATCATTGCCCGGTTGTTTCTCGGTCTTGGGTGGAAAGATCGACAATATATACGACGTCATTGAAAAGCTTGATGGTGAAGAATTCTTGAGTTCACAGGGGTGATGATGAATAATGCACTGATCGGATATACAGGTTTTGTCGGCAGTACACTGCTGAAGCAGTCCTCGTTTGCTGCGCTTTATCGATCGACCAATATCCAGGACATTGAAAATCAGGAATTCGATTGTGTCATATGTGCGGGAGCGCCTGCGCAAAAATGGATCGCCAATCGTGCGCCGGAAGAAGATCGGAAAAAGATTGACGGACTGATCCGGCATCTTCGAACTGTCAAGTGCAACAAGTTCATATTGATCAGCACCGTTGATGTGTTCAAGGAACCGATTGGTGTCGATGAGTCAACTCGGGTAGAAGAAGCCGGCTTGCACGCCTATGGCCTGCACAGGCATTTTCTGGAACAATTTGTCATACAGAATTTTCCAAACCACCTGATTGTTCGTTTGCCGGGTCTGGTTGGCCCAGGGTTGCGTAAGAATATCATCTTTGATTTTCTCAATCAGAATAATATTCAAGCCATTGATAGTCGTGGGGTATTTCAGTTCTATCCTATGGTGAACCTTTGGTACGACATCCAGCTCGCACTTCAGGCTGGTCTGTCCCTGGTACATTTGACGGCAGAGCCGGTAAGTGTCGCAGACATTTCCCTGCAAGGATTTGGTCGCCCCTTTGATCAAGCAGTAGCCAGCTCTCCTGCTTCTTATGACATGCAGACGCTTTATGCTCCCATGTTTGGCGCACAAGGACGCTATCAGTATAGCGCACGTGAATCCATACAGGCTGTAAGAGCCTATGCCCAATCAGAGCCCACTACCTTAAAAGCAGATAGTGGAGTCGTGTCGTGAGACTGGCGATATCGAACATTGCCTGGGATACGGAAGAAGATCCAGAAGTTGCAAAACTGCTGCAGACGTTTCGCATTGATGCGATTGATATTGCTCCGGGCAAATATTTCCCCGTACCTGCGGCGGCAAAAGATGCGGACATCTCACGGGTGAAACACTGGTGGTTAGATAGAGGCATCGAGATCACCGGCATGCAGGGCCTCCTGTTTGGAACAACAGGCTTAAATCTGTTTGGTGACAGCCAAAGTCGGCAAGACATGCTTGAACATTTGCGTGCAGTGTGCCGGATAGGTGGGAAGCTTGGCGCAACAAGACTGGTTTTTGGCTCGCCGAAAAACCGTGATCGTACAGGGTTGAATGACGAACAGGCTCTTGAACAGGCTGTCTCATTTTTTCGACAGCTTGGCGATATTGCTCAGGAACATGGCGTCATCATGTGTCTGGAACCCAATCCCGTCCGATATGGGGCGAATTTCATGATAACCAGTGAGGAGACAGCCAAAATTGTCATGGCTGCGGACCATCCCGCCATTCGGATGCAGTTTGATACGGGTGCCGTTGTCATCAACGGGGAACAAGCTGAAACAATACTGGCAAACCATGCAGATCTGATTGGTCATATTCACTTGAGTGAACCCGGCCTGGCTCCTCTGGGAGACGGCGATACCGATCATGCATTCATGAGCAAAGTACTGGCGAGCCATTTGCCTGGCAAAGTCGCCTCCATTGAAATGGTCGCCACTACACAGGAACCACATCTCGTTTCGATCGAACGAGCCCTTTCCCGTGCAGTCGCGCTCTACCGAGCGATACAGGTGTAACCAGATGAAATGGCTGATATTGGTTCTCGGTATCGCTTCAAATGCATCCGCCAGTCTGCTGGTAAAGGTCGCCATGACGCCTCCACGAAAATTTCCTTCGTTGAGCGACCCTTTCGCTGCAGTGACAAACTGGCCGTTCTGGCTTGGGCTAGGCTTGTATGGTGCAGCTTTCTTGCTCTATGCCGCAGCTCTCGCGCGTTTACCGTTGAACATTGCACACCCTATTTTGACATCCGGGGCTATAGCAACTGTCGCACTGGTTTCCTTGGCCATACTTCGCGAGCCATTTCACTGGACCATTGGGGTTGGTATTATTTTCATAATAGTCGGCGTGGCACTGATCGTATCCAAGGTAGCGTAACAGATGAATATGACCTCCAGCATTTCTCCTGAATACAGAGCCACATGGCAAGTGCCTGCTATGGAAATTGCCCTATGGCAAGGCAAGCAACATGATTATTGCGTTGTGATACCGGTCATCAACGAGGGAGAGCGCATTCAGAACCTGCTTGAAAGGATGGCAGCAAATCGCATATCTGAGATCGCCGATATCATTATTGTTGACGGTGGCAGTACCGATGGCTCTCTGGAGATCAGCCGGTTAAAGTCATTGAATGTAAGCGGCCTTATAATCAAAAAAGGCCCAGGAAAGCTCAGCGCACAATTGCGATGTGCATATGCCTTTGCGCTCGACCAAGGCTACGAAGGCATCGTAACAATTGACGGCAACAATAAAGATGACCCTGAGGCAATACCGCGCTTTATCGCAGCATTGAAAGAAGGGGTTGATTTTGTACAGGCATCTCGTTTCCTGCCAGGTGGTATCGCCGTCAATACCCCAAAGTCCCGCGATTTTGCCATCAGATATATACACGCTCCATGCCTCAGCCTTGCATCGGGCTTCAAGTGGACCGACACGACACAAGGCTTCAGGGCTTACAGTCGCAGAATGCTACTGGACCCGAAGATAGCTCCCTTTAGAGATGTCTTCTCAACTTATGAGCTCCTCGCATATTTGTCATATCGCGCCCCCAAGCTGGGATACAGATGCAAGGAACTTGCTACAGCAAGAATATATCCAAAAGGTGAAGTGCCAACAAAAATTAGCTTCCTTAAAGGAAACCTGAAGGTTCTGAACACACTATTAATGGCGTGCACAGGTAAATATGATGCAAAATAGTATCCTTTACAACAATAATGAAAATCAAAATAACAAAAAAATGAACATCATAGCTGATGTTACCATTTGCATTTTATTATCAATTTTTGTTTTCCTTGGCATAAGATACCAATATTTATTATTAAATTATAGAGAATGGGGCGATGAATCCGAGACGTTAGTTACCGTCAAGATGATGTCTTCTGGATTAAAATTATACTCAGAGATATTCAACCACCATGGCCCGCTAACATTTCTGCCAGGCATAATAACAGAAATGTTCGGGAACTTCAACGTACAAGGCCACAGGGTATTTATTGCCATAATTCAAATTTTGTCAGTTATACTTATATACAACTCACCTATAATTAAAGGTAGAACCCAAAGAATATTGGTGTCCATAATAGTTGCAACACTTATGTTGTCTTATTTTCCTAATATTTTTGGACATATGTATAAATACCAAACAATTGCAGGGATATTTATTGTAATAATACTATCACAATATACACTACCGTCCATCATAAACCAAGAATTAATTGATAAAAAACGCGCGTTTTTTGGTAATTTACTAATAGCCTCCCTACCATTTTTGGCGATAACTTATTTGCCTATCGCAATATTACTATTTTTTTCATCCTACAGGCACAGTTTTAATAAATATGCCTTTTACGGCTTATTGTCTGCCTTGATTTTAAATATTGCATTCTTGTGCATGTATGGATCTATAAAAGGATATTTAGCTTTCCATATATATTTGAATGCAAAAATACTTCCTTTATACAACCACTCTCAGCCAGGATTTATTTATATTGTAAAAGTAATCAGAACGTTAACGTCTGATATTACGTATTTTATGTCACTCATATTTTTGTTGGCAAGCAGCCTTATTCTAGCTAGAAAGGAAAGTATATTTCCATTGAGAACGCTTCTTCTTGTTGGAGGCGTAGTAAGTTTGCTTATTCGGGGGCCAGGATTTCATGCAATGCCATATTTTTATGCATTGCTTCCATTCATTGCACTGAATTTTAGTGTTGTAAAATTTGAAAGTACTACGTCAAAATACATAACACTGTTCTTTTTGTTACTATGCACAATAAAAATATCACTTATTATACCTGGTGATAAAAAAGAAATATTATCAAAACCAATTCCAAGAGAAACAGAATTTTCACAACTTGTATCCGAACTCACTAATAAAGAAGATAAAATAATTGCTTACTCTTTTAGAAATTATGAATATCTGGCTTCGGATAGACTTCCTGCATCCGGGCACTTTTTCTACTTGCCATGGCAGAAAAAATACAATGACACCCCAAAATTCGGCATTTTAATAGATGCGTGCAAGCAAATAAAAGAAGTAAGACCTAAAGTCATGCTTATCGACAAATGGAAAGTATGGAATCAATATCCGTGGGACACTTATTCTGAGTGTATAGAAGAATTTATCGATTCAAATTATCTGAAGATTCCCAATAAGCCATATTATGTTCGTAAGGACATGATAAAAAATTTTAATGAGTATTACTCAAATGAAAAGCACAAGCTAATAGTTAGCCATCAATTAACTAAACAGAATCCAATTCAATTGAATACAAATAAAACATACATAGGAGAAAAAACTGACCAATCGCTGGTTGGCATTGCAATTCGATTTGGAACTTACAAAAGAGTTAACGAAGGCACAGCTAGACTGGCGATTAATAATAAGGATGGACAAACGAGCTATATTGACTTTTCTTTGTCCGAACTTAAGGACAATAGATACAAATATTTTCCTCTTAAAGAAAATAAGTATGTTTCTGGGAAAATAGAATGGGTTACAGGAGGAGGAATATCTGCCTGGGAAAGTCAAAATGATAAAGGCGAGATATTAACTTGTATAAATTATTATTTAGCAGATGGAAGTATTTATTATACGCCAGGCTGTCCACTGTATTGAAAAGGCTATACAGCGAATTATGTAAATTCAAACCTCCCGTAATTTTCGGGAGGTTCATTAGAGCATTTCACTTTTTGATGGAACCATATCCAGCACTGGCGAAGTAGTTTAAGCATTCGCCAGGTTGGATTGTCTGAATG
>NZ_JBHSEL010000088.1:0-2500 GCF_042653845.1 Daeguia caeni
TGGTTGCGGGGGCAGGATTTGAACCTGCGGCCTTCAGGTTATGAGCCTGACGAGCTACCGGGCTGCTCCACCCCGCGTCAGAGATATTTTTGGGTATTAAGCAGTCGTTTTGACTGGAATTATCTGTTTGTATGGTGAGAGAAGGATTTGTTTGTGTGCTTGGCAGACCTGGCAGCGACCTACTCTCCCGCGTCTTAAGACGAAGTACCATTGGCGCTGGAGCGTTTCACGGCCGAGTTCGGAATGGGATCGGGTGCAGCCGCTCCGCCATAACCACCAGGTCGGCGAAGAACACAAACCGAGAAGCTGATAATTTCTTCCAACAAAAGCACAAGAATGCGTGCTGTCGATGTTTTGTCGCTGCACAATTGTTTGGCTTATCCAAACTGGCGCGGGTCGATAGACATTGAACCTGGTCTGATGGATATGGTCAATGAGAATGATCAAGCCGATCGAGCTATTAGTACCGGTAAGCTGCATGCGTTGCCGCACTTCCACACCCGGCCTATCAACGTGGTCGTCTTCCACGGCTCTGATAGGGAATACTCGTTTTCAGGTGGGTTTCCCGCTTAGATGCCTTCAGCGGTTATCCCGTCCGCATATAGCTACCCTGCTATGCCGCTGGCGCGACAACAGGTCCACCAGAGATGCGTCCATCCCGGTCCTCTCGTACTAGGGACAGATCCTGTCAATATTCCTACACCCACGGCAGATAGGGACCGAACTGTCTCACGACGTTCTGAACCCAACTCACGTACCGCTTTAAATGGCGAACAGCCATACCCTTGGGACCTGCTCCAGCCCCAGGATGCGATGAGTCGACATCGAGGTGCCAAACAACCCCGTCGATATGGACTCTTGGGGGTCATCAGCCTGTTATCCCCGGCGTACCTTTTATCCGTTGAGCGATGGCCCTTCCACGCGGGACCACCGGATCACTATGACCGACTTTCGTCTCTGCTCGACTTGTCAGTCTTGCAGTCAGGCAGGCTTATGCCATTGCACTCGACGAACGATTTCCGACCGTTCTGAGCCTACCATCGCGCGCCTCCGTTACTCTTTAGGAGGCGACCGCCCCAGTCAAACTACCCACCATACACGGTCCTGGACCCGGATAACGGGCCGCAGTTAGACATCCATATAGGCAAGGGTGGTATTTCAAGGACGACTCCACCAAGGCTGGCGCCCCGGCTTCAAAGTCTACCACCTATCCTACACATGCCGACACGAATGCCAGTGTAAAGCTATAGTAAAGGTGCACGGGGTCTTTCCGTCTAACCGCAGGAACCCCGCATCTTCACGGGGAATTCAATTTCACTGAGTCTGCGTTGGAGACAGCGGGGAAGTCGTTACGCCATTCGTGCAGGTCGGAACTTACCCGACAAGGAATTTCGCTACCTTAGGACCGTTATAGTTACGGCCGCCGTTTACTGGGGCTTCAATTCAAGGCTTGCACCTCTCCTCTTAACCTTCCAGCACCGGGCAGGCGTCAGACCCTATACGTCGTCTTGCGACTTCGCAGAGCCCTGTGTTTTTGGTAAACAGTCGCTACCCCCTGGTCTGTGCCACCCCCACATGGTTGCCCACATGAAGGTCACGCTTCTTCCGAAGTTACGCGTGCATTTTGCCGAGTTCCTTCAACGCAGTTCTCTCAAGCGCCTTGGTATACTCTACCAGTCCACCAGTGTCGGTTTCGGGTACGGTCTATACGCGGGAGCTATTTCCTGGAACCGCTTCGCTGCCAACTCAATCCAATAAGAATTGACAACACACACGATCCGTCACTACCCGCAGGCCCACGAATATTAACGTGGTTCCCATCGACTACGCCTTTCGGCCTCGCCTTAGGGGCCGGCTAACCCTGCTCAGATTAACTTTAAGCAGGAACCCTTGGACTTTCGGCGAGGGAGTCTCTCACTCCCTTTATCGTTACTCATGTCAGCATTCTCACTTCCGATACCTCCAGGACGTCTCACGACTATCCCTTCACAGGCTTACGGAACGCTCCGCTACCACTTGCACTTGCGTGCAAATCCACAGCTTCGGTGTATGGCTTGAGCCCCGGTACATTTTCGGCGCAAAGACCCTTATTTAGACCAGTGAGCTGTTACGCTTTCTTTAAATGATGGCTGCTTCTAAGCCAACATCCTGGTTGTTTTGGGATCCTCACATCCTTTCCCACTTAGCCATAACTTAGGGACCTTAGATGGTGGTCAGGGTTGTTGCCCTCTCCACGACGGACGTTAGCACCCGCCGTGTGTCTGCCGACTAGTACTCCCCGGTATTCGGAGTTTGGTTAGGATCAGTAAGACGGTGAGTCCCCATAGCCCATCCAGTGCTCTACCCCCGGGGGTATTCGGTCGACGCTCTACCTAAATAGATTTCGCGGAGAACCAGCTATCTCCAAGTTTGATTGGCCTTTCACCCCTAGCCACAAGTCATCCCAATCTATTGCAACAGATGCGGGTTCGGTCCTCCAGTTGGTGTTACCCAACCTTCA
>NZ_JBHSEL010000089.1:0-6293 GCF_042653845.1 Daeguia caeni
CAAGTGGTGACACACAGGCACTGAATGACACACAGTCACTGAAACAGATGAAACGCCCCGGTTCCGCCGGGGCGTTTTGCATGTCCGTTTCATGCCGCCATGAAAGCGGCACAAGGCTTACTGATAGCGCGCAATGCTCAGATCATCGGCGCGGATATCGGTCTTGTTGCCGGAGATGATGTCGGCCAGAAGCTTGCCGGAGCCGCAGGCCATGGTCCAGCCGAGCGTTCCGTGACCGGCATTGATGAAGAGATTGTCATAGCGCGTTGCGCCAATGATCGGCGTGGAATCCGGCGTCATCGGACGCAGGCCCGACCAGAAGCTTGCCTGTTTCAGATCGCCGCCGGGGAAGAGATCGGTGACTGACAGGTCAAGGGTGGCGCGGCGTGCAGCCGGCAGGTCCGTGGTGAAGCCGGATACTTCCGCCATGCCGCCCACACGGATGCGATCGCCAAGACGGGTGATGGCGATCTTGTAGCTTTCGTCCAGCACGGTTGAAACCGGTGCGCGGCTTTCATCAATGATCGGTGCGGTGATGGAATAGCCCTTGACCGGATAGATCGGTGCATTGAGGCCAAGCGGCTTGATCAGGGCCGGCGTATAGCTGCCAAGGGCAACGACATAGCGATCGGCCTTTTCAATGCCCTGTGATGTTTCAACGCCAACAATTTTGCCGCCTGAAATCAGGAAGGACCTGATGTGGACACCAAAGCGGAACTTGACGCCCAGCCCTTCGGCAATCTTGGCCAACGCATTGGTAAATTTGAAGCAGTCGCCGGTCTGGTCATGCGGCAGGCGCAAGCCGCCGACGAACTTGTCCTTGACGTGGGCAAGGGCAGGTTCTGCCGCAGCACAGCCGTCACGGTCGAGAATTTCAAACGGAACGCCATCCTGGCGTAGGACTTCCACGTCCTTGCCGATACCGTCAAGCTGGGCCTGTTCACGGAACAGCTGCACGGTGCCCTGCGTGCGGTGATCATATTCGATGCCGGTGTCTCTGCGCAGCTCATCAAGGCAGTCGCGGCTATATTCGGCCACGCGTACCATGCGCGACTTGTTGATCTTGTAACGGCTGGAGGTGCAGTTGGCGAGCATCTGCAACAGCCAGATATATTGTTTCGGGTCGGCCGTCGGACGGATGATCAGCGGCGAATGTTTCTGCAACATCCACTTCAGCGCCTTGAGCGGAATGCCGGGGGCGGCCCATGGCGAGGCATAACCGGGCGAAATCTGACCGGCATTGGCAAAGCTGGTTTCAAGCGCGGGGCCTTCTTCACGGTCGATGACGGTTACTTCATGGCCAAGCTTGGCCAGATAATAGGCGGTTGTGGTGCCGACGACACCGCTACCGAGAACTGTGATCTGCATGAATGCTTCCCCCTGTTACTTGTCTTGTGCGGCGCTGCTGTCGATATAGAACCGGGCATAGCGATGACCGAGCGCCGTCAGAATTTCATAAGGAATGGTGTCGCAATCGCGCGCCACCGTTTCGAGACTTTGATGCGGGCCGATCAGTTCGACCAGGCTGCCAAGTTTCAGCGTGCCTGCGGGCAGGGCGCTGACATCAAGCGTGATGGAATCCATGGAAACGCGTCCGACGATGGGCAGGCGCGTTTCGCCATGATAGGCAGCCCCCTTGTTGCTCAGTGTGCGGAACCAGCCATCGGCATAGCCAACGGCAATGGTGGCAATGCGCATGGGCGCCTTGGCCACAAATGTGCCGCCATAACCGATTGCGGCACCAGCTGTAATTTCGCGCACCTGAATGACGCGGGCAGACAGGCTGACCACCGGCATGATCGGGTTTTCACCACTTGCCGGGCCAACGCCATAAAGCGCAATGCCCGGACGGGCGAGATCGAAATGATAGGTCTTGTCCAGGAAACAGCCGCCTGAATTGGAAAAGGCAACGGGGCATTTTGGCAAGCGGGCAAGGGCTGCATTCATCGCTGCAAGCTGGCTGGCATTGGCCGGGTTTTCCGGCTCGTCGCCACAGGCAAGATGGCTGATGATGAAGCGTATATCGATCGGGTCGAGCAGCGAGGGCATTTGCGTGAGCCTGTCGAGCTCTTCCGCCGATAGGCCAAGCCGGGACATGCCGGTGTCAAGCTGCAGCATGGCAGGCAGTTTCTGCCCAAGCCCCTTTGCTTCAGCCGCCCAGTTTTCAAGCTGTTCCAACGAGTTCAGCGCCGGTACAAAACCTTCCTTTGCCGCAAGGGATTCCGTTTCGGGCTGGAGGCCGTTCAGAATATAGATGGTGGCATCAGCAGGCAGCGCTGGCTTGAGCTTCAGCGCCTCACCAAGATGCGCCACGAAGAAATCCCGGCAGCCGGCTTCATAAAAGACCGGTGCGACGCGATCGGCGCCAAGACCATAGCAATCCGCCTTGACCACAGCACCAGCGCGAGTGGGAGCAAGGCGCTGTGCAATGGCCAAGTAATTATGGCGCAATGCGCCAAGGTCAATGGTCAATATGCCACCTGCGGCGAGATCGCATACTGATTGCGAAAACTTGGATGGCATATCGAACATCCTGATCCGGGCCTCTCATTCAAACACATGACGGGGACATGCGTGGGGGTGAATGCGTTTCCCCGGATGGGGACGGCGAAATCGGCCCACCGCGGGAAAACAGACGATATGTTAATCGAAGGGTATTCGAATGTAATTGCTATTAATCGTAGAATATGCGAATTGCGAGGTAATAGTTGCACGATTTGACGAATGGATCGAATAATATGCGACTGACGATGGACAGTATAGACCGCAATATCATACGCTGTCTGCGCCGCGATGGGCGCATGACCAACAGCCAGCTTGCCAATGAGGTGGGGCTGTCGCAATCGGCCTGCCTGCGCCGTGTGCAGATGCTGGAGGAAAGTGGCGTCATTCGCGGCTATACGGCGATTGTCGGCTCATCGGATGGTGATGAGCGACTGGTGGCGATCGTACGCATTACGCTCGACCGGCAAACGGAAGAATATCTCAACCGCTTCGAGGAGGCGGTGCGGCGTCACCCGGAAATTCAGGAATGCTATCTGATGACGGGGGATGCCGATTATATTCTGCGCGTGGAGGCGGAAAATGCCGTCGCCTATGAGACGATACACAAGGAAATCCTGTCGCGTCTGCCGGGGGTGGCTCGCATTCATTCAAGCTTTGCCATTCGCACGGTGCTGTTGTCAAAGGCGCCGCCATCGCGCATGTGATGGGTCAATCCGGACAGGATGATCATGTGTCATCTGCGGTCGACCGACGCGTGCTCCGTTGGTTGCCATCTGACCGCCATGTCCTCTTCTTGCGGAGGATGTCCGGGGAATGGCTCGAATGCGATTGAAAATGCGCGTGCAATGGGCCTCCTTGAACATGCTGCCAGGCATGGCTGAATTCATGATATGTCTGCTCCAGACGTTTCATGGCATCGCATGACGTGGACGGGTCTGGTCGCAGGTCGCCTGCCTTGCAGACTTCTCCTTCCATATCCTGATATGGCGAACCTTATGGTGCGGCCTGCCGCGGGCGGCCAGATCATTGTTTCAGGGGGGGCGTAAAATGGTCTGGTCAGGAAAGGCGAAAACACGCGACCGCCATCCATGCGCGCCGTGCTTGTGCCGATCCCGCTTTTTCTTTTGACTGACCTGTTCGATACCGGAAAACATGCCGCTGCACGGCTGCCTCATATGTCGACAGGCGGAACACGGAAACCGTAAATGGCTCGCTATTTTGCAGAAGCTGCAAACGGCTTGTCTGCTGGGCCGATCATATGCGGAAAACAGCTGCGCCGAAATGGCTCGCCAGCTTTGCCTTGATTTGCGGCAATGATGAAGGCAAGGAAACTTGCCTGACGACAATGGAAAATTTACCCATAGTAGAAAATAGTGTAATATTAACAAAGTCGAAACGCATTTGCGCGAATTTATAATATATAACGAATTCATTGAATGTAATATGAAATATACTCACAAAATAGAAATATTCTATATTTTATGATATTATAATTTTTCTTAATGAATAAAAAGCTGCAAGTTGTTGCTAGCAACTTTTATGTAAAAATAAATTGCCTTTGAAAAAATTATCACACTGCGCAATAAGCCAAAAGCAGGAAAAGCTAACAATTAGCTAACTTCATATATTATCCAAAGGAAAATTCCATTTATGTCGAACTCATCGGAACGAGAGTTTAGATCCGTATTGCGATCTAGTGTGTCACCACTTGTGGTTGTATTATTTACCATCCCGCTCCTTTTGGGTGTGCCCAGCGTGGAGGCAGCGGTCAGTGACGGTGAGGCAAAGGCCGGCCATAGTGGCGATAGTATCAACAGCAAGAAGCTGAAATTTGGCTTTGGGAAAAGCAAAAAACGTGCTCTTCAGGCAGGAAAGAGCCTGGACGATAGCCTTTATGAACAGCCCAGCAGGAGCTCTACGTTGAGTGCAACGGAGGCTAACTCCGTCTCGCGCAAATCTTCCCATCACTATTCCGAGATAGAAGATCCGGATGAAGATGGCGCAAAGAAGAAAAAGAAGGCGAAAAATCACATTGGCAATATGTATAAAAGGGGCGTAAAGGCGCTCAGGAATGCCAAGAAAAAGCTGGAGGGGAAATCAAGCAAGGCCACGGATGAAAAAAGTTCCTCATCCAGGGAGGGGCTGGGAGGGGTGGTGGCTAATGGCAATAATGCCAATCCGGGCGTGTCTATACTTGTGAACGGGCTGAAGTATATCGATGATGACTCGGATGGTTATGATTCCATCGATGAGGCGTATAAAAATACAGTTGGTCGTAGCTATAATGGCGATTCAACAAGTTATATTTATGCCGTTGATGGTAGTATAAATAATTCATCATATAATATTTCAAATAGTAATAATGAAAATAAAACGGGTCTGTATAGTATAGAAAATATCAGGTTGAATGGCATTCAAATTTATAGGCCGGATATGGCCAAAAATTCTTTCGACGCTACTGACAGTGACGAAAGTAGCTACACGAACACGGATACATATATTACTTCTGATTCAGAGAATTCAGCCTATGGCTCGCACGGCTCGCGGAGCTTTACGGACTATCCGTGGGATGATGCAGCGCATGCCCATTCCAGGCATTATGACATGGTTGCATCCGATGATGAGCATGTGCTGGACAGGGATTACAAGTGGAATGCCATTTCGGCCCATAAGCGTAGCAAACAGGCGATCCTTTGGCTGTCGGACGATGTGCAGCAAAACGATGGCACGCAGCCTGCTGAGGGATATGTCCTCGTTTCTGATGATGATGATTTGCCTCTGGACAGGGCAATGCCACTACGGCGGTCAAAACGCAATGTTTCCGGCCAGATCATCAGAAACGATGATCATCTGAATCTGGACGATCTTGCGGAAGAGTTGCGGTCCGCGCAGGCCCATATTGCCGAGCAGACGACACCCGTGCTGCGGTGGCAGGGTGCAGGCACGATTCTGGTTCAGAATGAAGCAGAACAACAACCGTCGACCAGTGGCGATGCACGCACTGGAAACACGGCCGAACCCGGACCGGGTGAGGTGCGTTTCTTTCTGGAAAATGACCAGAACGCCGATGATCATGCAATCATTCGGGATGAGGTGAGCTTCATCCAGGACCGGGTTGCTTCGGCGCATGCTGACAATGGTGCTGACCATGCGGCTGGAAGCCGTGCTTCAATTGCCGACCGCAAGAGAAAGCATAGCTGGATTCATGTGGTGCCGGCGAAAATCGCCAAGGATAATGCAGCACTTTACCCCGGGCATTCTGCAGTCATTCGGGATGACGTGCAGCTTATCCAGGACAACCTTGCTGCCGCTTCTGCAGAACCTGCGTCTGGCACGGGACAGAATGAACAGCATGTTTCTGGCAATCCGGTTCGGGAAAACAGGGCCGGAAACAGTGAAAGAGGTCTGTTCAACGGATATATCCTGGATATCAACAATAATAATCTGGATATCAATAATAATATAGACGTTAGCGGCAATATAGCCGGGCCCTTATCGTCCGATAGCGAGGAAGAATATCGCGATCTGGCAAATACTGTCCGCAGATATTCTGTTGATTCCAATGTTTCCATCATGCCGGTGGACGAAGATGAGATGTCTGCCGGGATGGCGCGTGGGAGAAGAACAGATAGTCTGAACAATCTGTTTGAAACAGAACAGCCATCAAACATGATGCATGATGATCCTGCATTGTCGCAGCCTGTCAGAGCCCGACCGAAAATTAAGTTGAGCGATTTCAGTAGTTTATGATTCTCTATGTTTGCAAAAACTACGGAGGATCAGATGAC
>NZ_JBHSEL010000090.1:0-6500 GCF_042653845.1 Daeguia caeni
CCCAACTAGCCAGTAGTTTGAATCATATTTTAATCGAAAGGGGAATCCCTTTCGATTCCATCAAAATGTGAGTTGCTCTAAAGCCTGAATGAAAAGGTTTTTAGCTTATGTTGCATTTTCGCAACAAGGCCGAAATATGGCTAAAATGGGACGAAATCTGGCTTTTCCGCACCCGAAAATCGGGATGTGCAGAGAAATTTGCAGGCGCTAAGTGAAAAATGGGCCTGTTTTGATATTTCATAGAGGGATGATGCACCAAGCCGGTGCATCGTGGTTCTTGCAGTTTGAAGTCATCCTGAATTACGTTTCCGTCAACGTCATTTTCCACTTGCGTTATTGTGAACGTGATTTGAGGTTTGGGAGGACCCCATGGATTTCAGACATGCAGGATTGGCAGGTTTGACGGCGGCGCTTCTGGCTACGGCTTCGGGCGCTTATGCTGGCGGTTTTGAACGCAGTTCTCAGGATTTTGATATTCTCTTTGAGCAGGGGACAGTTGCAGAAGCTGGCGCTACCTTTGTTGCGCCGCAGCGCAAGCTGAAGAACATTGGCGGTTCCTATATTGCAACCCAGACCGGCGGTATCAATCCGATGACCGGCAAGCCGTTTGAAACATCGGTCAAGGAAACGGTCAATTACTGGGTGCCGAAATTCTCCGCCAAGTACGACATTACCAATGATCTTGCCTGTGCTGCGCAATATCGTCAGCCGTGGGGCATTGATATGGATGTTGGTACTGGCACGGTGCGCCAGTTCACTGCCATCACGCAGAAAATTTCTTCCCATGATCTTGGCATCAATTGTTCATACCGTTTTGCTGTTGGTGAAAAAGCTATTTCCGCATTCTGGGTGGTGTTAGCTATCAGGAACTGCGTGGTGAACAGACCAAGACGATTCCACCTTTTGGTCATCCGTTCGCTGGAAGCTGGCGTATCGGCTCACTGGATGTTGATGACAATTCTGTTGGCTGGCGTCTGGGTGCCGCTTATGAAATTCCGGAATATGCGCTGCGTGCAAGCCTGGTTTACCAGTCGGAAGTGAAATACAATCTTCAGGGTACGGTCGATAATCTGGCTCTCAATCCAATTACCGGCGCTGGCATTCCGATCAATGTTAAAAGTGACGTGGCCACACCACAATCGCTGGAATTCAAGTTCCAGTCAGGTATTGCGCCGGGCTGGCTTGCCTTTGGTTCGGTCAAATGGACCAACTGGTCTGAGCTGACCGCGATCGACTTCGTTGCGGCCGACAGCAAGATCGTGCCGCAAGGGACGCGCATCACTGGCCTCAACCTCTATTACCAGGATGGCTGGACGATCAGCGGCGGTGTCGGTCACAAGTTCAATGACGAATGGTCGGTTGCTGGTACGATCACCTGGGATCGTGGCACGAGCACCGGCTTGACTTCGCAAACCGATATCTGGCTGTTTGGTCTGGGTGCAAACTACAAGCCGCATGAGCAGTTCGAAGTCCGTCTGGCAGGCGCTGCCGGCTGGCTGACCTCTGGTGAGTTGGACGATACGATCGTAAACGGCAACTTTAACCCGACTGGCTCAAAGGGTAAGTTCGGCAATGACTTTGTCGGTGGGCTGTCCTTGACGGCCAAGGTCAAATTCTGATCGTGCAGTACCGCAGGGTCCGGAATCCGTTCCGGGCTCAAGCCGCGGGCAAAGCTCCAAGGGAAGAGATCTTCAGATTAACGGAACGTCCTAGATTCAAAAGAATGTTCCGGATTTTTAAAGGTGATCAGTCTCCCCTTCGTTTTGACCGCTCTTTGCAATCAAGGGGTTTGTGATGATCTGAGCCCGGAAGGTGTTCCGGGCTTTTGTTTGGAGAGCATTCAGCCAACTGCCAGTTCCACGTCAGAACACCCAAATGGCATTCCATTTGTGGTAAGGCGTCGTTACTGACGCTCAAGCCGGGCAAGCAGCGACGACGTATCCCAGCGTCCGCCACCCATATTCTGCACTTCCTTGTAGAACTGATCGACCAGAGCCGTAAGCGGCAGCATGGCGCCATTGCGGTTGGCTTCCTCAAGACAGATGCCAAGATCCTTGCGCATCCAGTCCACGGCAAAGCCAAAATCATATTTGCCAATATTCATGGTCGCCGAGCGGTTTTCCATCTGCCATGACCCGGCAGCACCCTTGGAAATCACGCTGATCAGCTTTTCAACATCGAGGCCGGCTTTCTTGGCGAAGTGTATGCCTTCAGCAAGGCCCTGTACAATGCCGGCAATACAGATCTGGTTGACCATTTTGGCAAGCTGACCAGAGCCGACGGGCCCCATCAGGCCGACAGAACGCGCATAGGCTTCAATCACCGGCTTGGCACGATTGAAAATGGATTCCTCGGCACCAACCATGACAGTCAAGACACCATTTTCGGCACCAGCCTGACCGCCGGAAACCGGCGCATCGATGAAGTGAAAGCCAAGTGTTTGCGCCTTGCTTGCAAGTTCACGCGCAACCTCGGCCGATGCCGTCGTATTGTCGATGAAGATCGCGTCCTTTTTCATGGTCGAAAACGCGCCATCAGGGCCAATCGTCACGGAACGCAGATCATCATCATTGCCAACGCAGGCGAAAACAAAATCGGCGTCTTTTGCCGCCAGAGCAGGGGTTGCGGCATGCTTGCCGTCACATTCCTGTGCCCATTTTTCTGCCTTTGCCGTGGTGCGGTTATAGACGGTAACGTCAAAGCCGCCTTTTTTGCGCAGATGACCGGCCATTGGATAACCCATGACACCAAGACCGATAAAGGCCACTTTTACAGACTTTGTCATTCGTTCTGTCCTGACTCGTGTGGTTTCAACTCAATGGTATCATGACCGCCTTTTGATAGGCCGGGCGCTCTGTCAGCCGTTTGTACCAGGCTTCCAGCGCTGGCATGTCTTCGCGTTCGATCGGAAACAGGAACCAGGCATAGACCAGACAGCCAAGCGGTATGTCGCCAATGCCAAAATGATCGCCGGTCAGCCACGGTTGTTGTTCAAGCGCATTATTGGCAATGCGCATCATTTTGCTGAGTCCTTGCACGCCGCGTTGGGCAACAATCGGGTCGCGCTGATCCTCCGGCAGGCGGACGAGATTCATCATGACATCGCGAAAATCCGGCATGGATGTTGTCGAGGCCCAGTCCATCCATTTTTCTGCCTGCGCCCGCTTGGCCGGATCCTCGATCCAGAACGTGTCCTTGCCATATTGGGCGGCAAGGTAGCGCACGATAACATTTGATTCCCACAGCACGGTTTTGCCATCCTCGATCAGCGGTACCAAGCCATTGGGATTGCGTTGCAGAAAGGCCGGATCATCTAGCCCGCCATAAGCGCCCCCCAGATTCATGTGCTCGTATGGAAGTTTAAGTTCATTAGCTATCCATATGACTTTCTTAACATTTGATGAGTTAAGGCGGCCCCAGATTTTGAGCATTGCGAGATCCTTGCCCCGATCGTGGTCAAACATGACAAACGGCTGTCAGCCGGGAATAGATTCGTGATTGTAAGCAGATCCTTGCCTGAAACAATATTGGTGTAGAAAATAACCGGGACATGAAAACCGCCTGCCTTTTCGGGCAGGCGGTTCAGGTGTCAGAAGATACGGCCGTGTCTAGCGTACCAGATGGCGTGTCAGGCGCCGTTCAAGGAAATCCCAGACATGGCGCAGGCATTCGACCATGGAAAGATAGATCAATGCTGCCCAGATATAGGTCTGGAAGTCGAATGTGCGGGAATAAGCGCGACGGGTTTCGCCCATCAGATCAAGCACGGTAATGATGGCGACAATGGCCGAGCCCTTGATCATCAGGATGATTTCATTGCCGTAAGGACGCAGGGCAACGATCAATGCCTGCGGCAGGATGACCTTCCAGAAGGTAATGCGCTTTGGCAGGCCAAGCGCGGCAGCACCTTCCCACTGCCCCTTGGCAACGCTCTGGATGGCGCCGCGCAGAATTTCCGCCTGATAGGCCGATGTGTTGAGCGAAAAGGCAAGGATGGCGCAGTTCCAGGCATCGCGGAAAAAGATCCACAGACCGACACTTTCAAGATAGGGGCGGAACGATCCAAATCCGTAATAGATCAGGAATGTTTGCGCCAGAAGCGGCGTGCCACGGAAGAAATAGACATAGGCATAGGCAATGTTGCGCAGCCAGCGATTGCTGGACATGCGGGCGACGGTCACGGGGATGGAAATCAGCGCGCCGATAAAGATAGAGATGGCGACCAGCTGAATGGTAATCAGCAGGCCTGACCAGTAGCGCGGGCCATAGGTTTCTATGAGATCAATATTCCAGACATCATAGAGATAGATAACCATGCCAAGGAACATGACGATCCACAGCGCAACAATCGCATAGCCCGCAATGCGCGTCTTGGTCCATTTGCGCACAACTGGCGGCGGCAGCAGATCATCGGTGACCATATGTTCAGCAGAACCGCTCATGATCATGCCTCCCTCGAATGATCGCCGCCTGCATCGGCCCATTTCGCAATACGGTCAATGAAATAGGACGAGATAATCGCAAGTGCCAGATAAAGCAGGCAGGCAACGCCAAAGAACAGGAAAGGCTCCTTGGTCACGCGTGCTGCAATGGAAGTCTGACGCAGAATGTCCGACAGCGAGATCACCGATACAAGCGAAGTATCTTTCAACAGGACAAGCCACAGATTGGCCAGGCCGGGCAGGGCAATGCGGATGAGTTGCGGGAAAATCACCTTGCGCAGGGTAAGCCATTTCGACAGGCCGATGGCATAGCCGCCCTCATATTGTCCACGCGGTATGGCACGAAAGGCCGAGAGAAAGACTTCACTGGAATAGGAGGAAAACACAAAGCCCAGTGCAACCATGCCGGCTGCAAAGGAATTGATTTCCACATTGGCCTCAATACCGAACAGGGCGAGAAAACGCTGCAGGCCAAGCGAGGCACCAAAATAGACAAGAAACAGCGTCAGAAGCTCAGGTAGGCCACGGAAAATGGTTGTATATATATTGGCCGCAAGACGCATGGAGCGCTCTTCGGACTGTTTTCCGAGAGCGACCAGAAAACCAAGAAGCAGTCCAAGTGGCAAGGTGGCAAGCGCCAGAGAGATTGTAACGACAAGACCCCATGCAATGCTGGTGCCCCAGCCATCCGGACCAAAACTCAATAATTTGGCGTAGTATTCCATGCGCCTGTACTTTGACTGGGGAGCGAAACTGGGAGCCATCATTGGGCTAGGCCCAACGGATCCGCGAAGTAATTCGCCCCTGTTTTCAACAAGACGACAACTGAAATGCGCCGATCACGGCAGTGACCGGCGCATTCGTGCAAGCGAACTTAGTTTTCGGCGCCGTAGGCGTCAAATTCAAAGTACTTGTCGTTGATTTCCTTGTACTTTCCGTTGGCACGGATGGCCTTGATGGCTTCGTTGAACTTTTCGACCAGTTCAGGACGGCCCTTTTTGAAGGCAATGCCGGCACCAGGTCCATGAATTTCGACTACAGGCGTGATGGTGCCAAGAATCTTGCAGCATGCGCCATCTGGGGTCTTCAACCATTCGCTGAGCGTGACCGAGTCGTCATTGACGGCGTCGAGGCGACCATTGGCAAGGTCAAGACGATATTCTTCAGCCGTTGGATAGGCCTTGATGGTGCTGTCAGTGAAGGTCTTTTCTGAATAGTTGGCGTGGGTGGTGGAAACCTGTACACCGATGGTCTTGCCGGCCAGATCTTCCTTGGTCGTGCCCTTGATCGGGGAATCCTTCGGTACAACGATGGCGGGCGGGGTATTGTAATATTTATTGGAGAAATCAACCTGCTTCTTGCGCTCGTCGGTGATCGACATGGAGGCGATGAAGGCATCGAACTTGCCTGCCTGAAGGGCAGGGATTGCGCCATCCCATTCCTGGGTCACGAATTCGCATTCGGCTTTCATTTCATCGCAGAGCGCCTTTGCAATTTCGACGTCAAAGCCGCCGAGTGAGCCATCTGCATTGATGACATTGAAGGGAGGGTAGGCACCCTCGGTAGCAATTTTGAGCTTCAGCTTTTCTTCGGCGCTTGCGCTACCAGTTGTAAAACCTGCTACTGATACTGCCAAGGCTGCAATTGAAGCCGCTGCAGCGATACGCTTGAATAGGCGCATTTCTAGTCCTCTCGTTTGTTTCGACTGGTTCCCGGATTTTTATCTGGTCTAACCATTCTGTCGAAGGGTTCATGTTCCCCTCGCTATCATTAAATGGTTGTGCTGATCATGCGCAATATCTTTTCGCGATAACCCGCCAACCATCCAACATGGATTTATAAAGACTGTGATTTTTAATGCAATCCATACGTGTTTCGTAATATTATTACAGGAATTCACGTTCTTTCACTAAGCTGTTATGGCCGAAGACAAAAAGCAAGTTTTCTGTGCGTTCTATTGCATCTTGAACGGCAGCAGGCCGGAAAATGGCTTTAAGAGCCCGACTCAAAATTTCATTTTTGCGATACGCCTCGTCATTCGCCTGATTGAGGAGATGA
>NZ_JBHSEL010000091.1:0-6631 GCF_042653845.1 Daeguia caeni
GTCATCTGATCCTCCGTAGTTTTTGCAAACATAGAGAATCATAAACTACTGAAATCGCTAAACTTAATTTTAGGTCGGGCTCTAATGGCATCAGATCGACAGGAATATGAACAGGCTCACAATGTCCCTTTCAGGCCGCGTCCACACGCCCGAATTTGCCTATGCCCGGCAATTTGGGCAAAAAATGGCCGAAACCGCTGCCTGGGCGCATGCCCTCGCGCATGAAGAAGGCGCGCAATGGCGCAAAGGAGCGCAGCATTTCAAGGCCGATATTGCGGACAATCTGCGCTGGCAGCATGGGCGACAGCAGCGCCCGGTTGAGCGCATCGACTGAGCCGGTGCGTGCCAGAATGTCTGGCCGGCGGCCGCGGTCATAAGCGCGCGTGACGCGTTCGGCGCCCGGGTCACGCGGATCCTGGGCGACAGCCTTGATCAGGGTTTCGACATCACGTGTGCCAAGATTAAGGCCCTGTGCGCCGATCGGCGGGAAGACATGAGCCGCCTCGCCGATCAGAATGGTGCGCCGGGCAGCAAAATTGTATGGCACAAGGCCGGAAAGCGGCCAAGCCTGCGGCCGGACATCGATTTTCACCGTGCCCAGCATGGACTGCATCATGTCTTCGATGCGCTGTGCAAGGGCATCATCATCCAGTGCGAGCAGGGTTTTTGCACGCTCCGGATTGACCACCCAGACAAGGCTGGAACAATTGCCCTTGAGCGGCACCTGTGTGAACGGGCCTTCCTCGGTGTGGAATTCGGTCGATATATTGTCATGCGGCAGCGCATGGCTGAAGGACAGCACCACGGCAGTCTGCGGATATTGCCAGCGGCGCGTGCGGATGCCGGCGGCATCTCGCGCGGCCGAATTGCGCCCGTCCGCGGCAATCAGCAGGCGGGTGTGCAGGGTTTCGCCATTCTTGAGCGTGACTGTTACGTGATCACCATTGTTACGATATTCGATTGCCGGCAGGGTCACGCGGCGGATCATGTCCTGTTGTGCCACCGCATCGGACAGCCTGTCATTCAGCAAGGCATTTGGAATGTTATAACCAAAGGCTTCCTCGTCAATTTCCGAGGAACGGAAGGTGACAGTGGGACTGCGTACCAGACGCTTGGTTGCATCAATGATGCGCATGGAGGAAAGTGCGGCCGCTTCAGGGCGAATGGATTGCCATACGCCGAGACTGTCGAGAAATCGGATGGCCGGCATCATCAATGCCGTTGTGCGCCGGTCATCCTTGTTGGTTTCCGGTCCAAGCAAGACCGGGCGATAGTTGTGTGCGGCAAGCGCCAGCGCCGCGATCATGCCAGCAGGGCCACCACCACTAATGACAATTTCCGTGAGCGGTTTTGCAGCAATGAGTTCGGACATGGCACACCCCGATTTGGCATTGGACTCGGTTTGGGCCGAGACTAGCCGATTGTGCCGCCCATCGGTACAGTTTTCAGGCGGATGCGGCGAAAAGCCATGGCAGCCTTACTGGCGCGGCCAGGCAAAATTATCTGCCCGCCCAGGCACGGTTTTGGCATTGATGTGGGCTTTCGTCCCGGCGGGCGGAATAACCTGTCCACCGAGCAGAACTCCGCTCGTGTCCCTGTTCAGCTCCCTGAGGCTGACGGGCTGCAGCCGGTCAATCGGCTTGAGTCTGTCCGGTTCTTTCTCAGCCTCTGTTTCAGCGGGCAGGCCCGCATCTCTGTCCTGCACATTGTTGTCATGATTGCCGAACAGGGCCTGCAACGGTTTTTCGACATAAAAGGCAAGCTTGCGTTTGCCGGCGGTGGTCAGATTGATGCCGTCATTGGCGCGCAGCCGCGCCGTCTGCCCGTTCACGTCAAAGCCGGTCTGGGTGAAATTGCCATCCTCATCGACAAAGCCGTCCCAGACATCCACAAATGTTCCGCCAAGCTTTTCGGCTGCCTTCTTGTAGGTCTCATTCAGCGCCAGCATGTCCTGCATCATGGCCCTTTGCCGGAAAGGCAGCTGGCCGACCCAGATGACCGGAATGTTTCTTTTCGCAATCGCATTGCCAAAGGCTTCAACCCGCTGCTGATAGGCCTCCATCCATTGCGGCGAACGGGCAGGCAGACTGGTTCCACCGGTGTGAATGGCCTGACGGTCATTGGAGCCAAGCATGACCACCAGGACGGCCGGTTTTTCCTGATCGATGATCTGGCCAATATTGGCAGGCCAGTCAAAATGGTCGCTGCGGACAAAGCCGGACGAGCCATTGGTCTTGCTGGCAACCATCAGATCGGCATTGGTCGCAAAGGCAATGGTCAGGCCTTCGGCCAGACCATTGGCGATGAAATCACCGATGACCAGAATTTTTTTGGCGTCGGGCTTTTTTTCAACCGTCACAACGGCTGGTTCACGGATGACAGGCTGTGGCGGACGCGCGGGCTGGACGGTGCGCTTGGGTTTTGCCGGTGTGGTGCGCCGCCGCGGGGCAGGGTTGGGGGCCTTGGGCTGCACCGTGTTCTGGCGCGGGCCAAACAGCAATTCAAACAGGGTGCGCGGGCCCTGTTGCGCCATGGCGGCGCTGATGTCGGTCATGATCAGCGCTGCAGCCACGGCAAGCGTGCTGCCCAGTCTGATCATGGCTGTTGCAAATGGTTCTCTGCGCATCCCTGTCTCCCTGCGCATGAATTATAATGCAAGCTTACCAAATGCGACATGGCCAAATGCGACTGGACGCGAGAAAGGGGGAAGAAAGGGCGCTCCGAGCCGGAGCGCCTGACTGTAGCGGCCTGGCCAGAATGAAGCCTGCCTTCATCCTGGCAGAAGCGGATTATCTACGGCGCAGAATGGTCAGCACTTCCTTGCTCGGATGGCCATCGGGCTGCAGACCATTGCGGCGCTGGAAGGCTTCAATGGCCTCGCGTGATGTCTTGCCAATCTTGCCGTCAATATTGCCGCTGTAATAGCCAAGCGCCTTCAGATGCGATTGCAGTTCCTGACGCTCATTCATGGTGATTGGCGTGAACGGGCGGTTCCAGTCCTGCATGAGGCCCTTGGAACCGGCAATGCGGTCTGCCAGCAGGCCCACGGCCAGCGCATATTTGTCGGCGTTATTATAGCGCTTCAGCACGAAGAAATTCTTCGTCATCAGGAAGGCCGGGCCCTGACGGCCATCGGGAACGCGCAAGGTTGCCTTTTCATTCGGATCCGGGAAGGGACGGCCATTGGCGCGGACAAGGCCCAGACGCTCCCATTCGGCAATGGTGAGCGAGCCGCTCGGGAATTTGCGGTTTGGCGGCAGAATCACCTCATAGCCCCAGGTGCGGCCGGGTTGCCAGCCATTGCGGTGCAGCAGATTGGCGGCAGTTGCGAGCGCATCCGGCACCGAGTTCCAGATGTCACGCTTGCCATTGCCATCCATGTCGACCGCATAGGCCTGATAGCTGGTCGGGATGAACTGGGTGTGGCCCATCGCGCCTGCCCATGAGCCAGACAGATGGCCTCGGTCAATATCTCCCGTCTGCAGGATTTTCATCGCCGCAATGAGTTGGGTGCGGCCATATTTGGCCCGCTTCTGATCGGCATAGGCAAGCGTTGCCAGCGAGCGGATGGTATCGCGCATGACATCCTCACGCTTGAGGATTTCGCCATAATTGCTTTCCATCGACCAGATGGCGAGCAAGATGTTGCGACTGACGGCAAAACGCTGTTCGATACGTTGCAGCCAGGTCGCATATTTTCGTGCCATCTGCTGGCCAATGGCGACGGAATGTTCATTCACCCGGTTATCAATATAGCTCCAGATAGGCTCGGTGAATTCCGGCTGGTACTTGGCCTTTTGCAGGACAACCGGGTCTGGCGCATTCACGCCATGAAAGGCGCGGTCAAAGGTTGAAGGTGTTATGCCCTGGCTGAGTGCAACAGGACGGAAACTGGCCACCCACTGGCGAAATTTCGCATCTGCCAGCGCGCTTCCTGTCGATAGGACTGTAACGAGCAGGCCAATGCCAAGCACGGCGGAAAGCCGGCGTCTTCTTGCCTGCCCCAAGGTGCATGGAAATTGCAGCATTCTCTGTTTCCCTTCTGCAATCAATGCCGCGCCTGCAAGAGGCGCCTTACCTGTCTGGTCGCAGTGCCGTTCGTTTCCACGCATGTATCGCGCGCACCCGATCCGGCAGTTTTTGTTCCGACCGTCATGGCATGAGCTTATGACGCGGAGGTTAGCATTTAGTTTACCATGCAATGAAGGGCTGTTGAATTCGGTTATCAAACAACATTAATGCGGAATTACTTAAAGTGATGGCTAAAGCTCTTCATTTTGCCAATGATTGGGGAATAAGGCTGAATTGAATTTCAATGGCTTTTGTGCGTTGATGCAAGCGTAGCTAATGTGTTGAGGAGTGGAATGAGTTCTATTCGCAAAATCCGCAAGGCAGTTTTTCCTGTCGCAGGTCTGGGAACGCGTTTTTTGCCAGCGACGAAGTCCGTTCCGAAAGAAATGCTCACTGTCGTCGACAAGCCGGTGATTCAATATGTTGTTGATGAAGCACGTGAAGCGGGTATCGAACATCTGATATTTGTCACCGGGCGCAACAAGGCGGTCATTGAAGATTATTTTGATGCGCAGGTAGAACTTTATACGACACTGGAAGAGCGCGGCAAGAATGAAGAGCTGGCGCAGCTGAAACATTTGCAGCCACAGCCGGGTACGACCAGCTTTACCCGCCAGCAGGTGCCGCTTGGGCTGGGGCACGCTGTCTGGTGCGCGCGCGAACTGGTGGGGGATGAGCCTTTTGCCCTGCTTTTGCCGGATATGGTGATGCAGTCGAAAAAGGGCTGCCTTGCCGAAATGGTCGAGCTTTATGAACAGACCGGCGGCAATGTCATCGCAGTGCAGGAATGCGACCCGCAGGAAACGCATAAATATGGCATTGTCGGCAAGGGCAAGAGCATTGCCAATGGCTTTGAGATCACACAGATGGTGGAAAAGCCCGCCAAGGGAACCGCGCCATCCAATCTCTATATCAATGGTCGCTACATTCTCCAGCCGGAAATCTTTGCGCTGCTTGGCAGGCATGAAAAGGGCGCTGGCAATGAAATCCAGCTTACCGACGCCATGCTGAAGCTTGCAAGGGATCAGAAATTCTACGGTTTCCACTATCAGGGCCGGACCTTTGACTGTGGTTCCAAGGCAGGCTTCATCGAGGCCAATGTCGCCTTTGCGTTGTGGCGTGAGGATATCCGTCCAACGGTGGAAGGCACGATCACCGAACTTTTGAAGACGATCAAGCCAGCCTGATTTGCCTGGCTTTTCATCGAATGGCCTCGCCCTTCCTTCCGGAAGGCGAGGCCTTCATGCATTTTGCAGCCCTTCTCCTGAATCTGCCCGTGTGCCTTGGCTTGCAGGGCTGCGAGCTCCAAGAAATTCTTGGACAAAATCCGCCGAAAGCGCTAACCCTTCGGCCATGAAACAGCCTACTAACACTTCTCATTGTGTCGATGCCGATGCGGCCATTGACGCCGGATTACGTACTATCCGCACTGAAAATGCCGGACTGCTTGTTCTGGAAAAGGCGTTGACCAACGGGCTTTCTGGGCCCTTTGTCGAAGCAGTCAGGACAATTGTCGGCGCGCGTGGCCGTCTTGTGGTCACCGGCGTTGGCAAAAGCGGCCATATCGGTTCAAAACTTGCTGCAACCTTTGCCTCAACCGGCACGGCAGCGTTCTTTGTCCATGCCGCAGAAGCCAATCATGGCGATCTGGGCATGATCTCGCGCGATGATGTGATTCTGGCCATTTCCTGGTCAGGTGAGACGGCAGAGCTGAAAGGCATTGTGAATTATTCACAACGTTTCCGCATTCCGCTGATTGCCATCACATCACGTGAAGATTCAGCTCTCGGCAGAGCTGCCAATATTGTGCTTCTGTTGCCAAAGGCTGATGAGGCTTGTCCGCATGGACTTGCGCCGACGACATCGACCATGATGCAGCTTGCCATTGGCGATGCACTGGCAATTGCGCTGCTTGAGGCGCGCGGCTTCAGCCCAAGCGATTTCAAGACGTTCCATCCGGGAGGCTCGCTTGGCGCAAGCCTGACCTATATACGGGAAATCATGCATCGCGGCGACCGCCTGCCCGTGGTGACGGTGGGAACCTCCATGCCGGAGGCAATGGCAGTTCAGTCGCACAAGCGCTTTGGCTGTGTTGCCGTTGTGGATGGAGACGGCAAGCTTGCCGGCATCATCACGGATGGCGATCTGGCGCGCAATCTGCACCGCAATCTGTCGCAGCTGACCGTCGATGATGTCATGACGCGCGATCCGAAGACCGTGCCGCCTACCATGTTGGTCGGTGCGGCCATGCGCATGCTGGAGGATCACCATATCAGCGTGCTGCTTGTGGTCGAGGATGAAAAGCCGGTTGGCCTTGTGCACTTCCACGATCTGCTGCGCATTGGCGCTGTGTGATTGTGTTCAGGTTGGCCTAATCCGTTTTTTGGACGCGCTTGCCTGACCCGGACAGGCCCTTCCCGCAAGGCTTTTTGCGAAGAAGGGCTGAGGCTGCAGGGCATAAAGGGTGCATATCCCTTAGAGCCCGACCTAAAATTAAGTTGAGCGATTTCAGTAGTTTATGATTCTCTATGTTTGCAAAAACTACGGAGGATCAGATGAC
>NZ_JBHSEL010000092.1:0-6803 GCF_042653845.1 Daeguia caeni
AAACATAGAGAATCATAAACTACTGAAATCGCTCAACTTAATTTTCGGTCGGGCTCTTATATGCTTTTTCTTATTGTGCGTTAGAATTGGTCGAACGATTCTATCGTCACTGACCATGCTTGCTACATAGGGTCATTTATGAAAAAAGCATCGCTTCTTTGGGTTGCACCGCTTATATGCTCACTTGCCCTGCAACCTGCATTGGCACAGCAGCCTCGCCAGCCCGGCCCACCACCGCCGCCGCCCCATCATCATAATAATGATGCGGCAGATGCAATCATTGGCGGTCTGCTGATCGGTGGCCTGGCTCTTGCAGCCGCTTCGCATCAGCACCGACACGAACACTATCCGGTCCCGCCAGCACCGCCGCCGGGGCCAAATCCGTATTACAACCCATATGGCCCAACCCCGCCGCCTCCGCCGCCACCGCCCTATCCGGGTCCCTATTATGGTGGCCCTGCCTTCCCGCCTCCGCCGCCGCCCGGCCCCGCAGCCTATGGCCCGCCATTCAGCCCGGCGCCCAATATTACCTGCTACCCGGCACAGCGGACATGCACCAATCAGCACGGCCATCTGATACCAAGCTGGACGCGCAAGATCTTCGGGTGACAATGATGCGTATGATGAAAAAGCTAATTCTCCCGGCTCTCGCCTCCCTGCTTCTTGCCGGCGCAAGTGCTACGGCGCAGGAACTGCCCAAGGCAGGCTTTGTCCGTGAACATGTCGTGGCGCTGCTGCATGGCATTCTCACACCAGAACAGACGGCCAAATTCAATCTGCTTGCCTATCAGGTGGCGGTCGGCAATGTCTGCCATGGATTTGTTGTCGATCAGCACAAGTTCATCGACGCATTCCAGTCGCTGACCCTGCACAAGGATGAGAAGGCATCTGCCGAGCAGAAGGACTATCACGACAAGCATCTTGCCATCGTGTTTGGCATCATGGTTGGCGGCGACATGGCAGCTCTGGGTGAAAACCTGAAAGAAGGCTGCAACCATGCCATGGAAATCCGCAACGACCCGGAAAATGCCAAGGATCTCGTCTGGAAATAGCCAGACAGCAATCCGCGGGCATAAGCCACCCGCGCCCTTGCCAGCGGCACAGTTCGCTGGCCTTTTTTATGGTCGAGCGCTCAATTCATACTGGCCAATCGCGCAATGCATGATTGGGCATGACTGCGCAACCAGAGCAATCCAGATTTTCATGAAACCGATGAATTGCTCTGACATGTTGTTTTATGCAGTGCCGGACGAAAACCGGTTCCCGCTTTCCTGGAACGGCTCTCATTGCCTTTGCATGGTGGAAGGCCCCCTGATCGAGCCTTCACACACGGGGACAGGTGATTGCAGCAGATCTCTTCACTGAGCCCGACGCAGCTCGACCGGCACGGATTTATAGGCCGGAACCCAGCTTTCCGGATCCACATCCTCAAGGCCGATCAGACAGTTTGCTTCCGGATAATAGGCAGCAACGGAGCCACGAGAGATCGCATGGACGACAAGCGTCTGCCGCGGCAGGACACGATCGCCTGCAACAACATCAACAACATCGCCATTATTGAATCCAAGCTCTGCAATGTCATCGGCATTGACGAACAGCACATCGCGCCGGCCGGTAATGCCGCGATAACGGTCATTCATGCCATAGACCGTGGTATTATACTGGTCATGGGCGCGCACTGTCATCAATGTCAGCTTTGCCTCATTTGCCGGTTCATCTTCCACCATGGAATCCATGACCAGGAAATGCGCCTTCCTGTCGGGCGTGTCCCACTCGCGCTTCGAGGCGCCGACACGCAGGCGGAAGCCGCCCGGAACACGCACACGCTTGTTATAGTCGTAGAAGTCTGGCAGCACTTCCTCGATCTTGTCGCGGATCAGATCATAATTTCCGATCAGCGCATCCCACGGCACGACCGTTTGCGGGAGTGTAGCCTTGGCAATGCCGGCAATGATGGCGCACTCCGATTTAAGCTGCTCGGAAGCAGGCTTGAGGCGTCCGGTTGAGGCATGAACCATCGACATTGAATCCTCAACCGTGATGAATTGCAGCCCTGTTGCCTGATAGTCCTGCTCACTGCGTCCGAGACATGGCAGAACCAGCGTTTCCTCTGCCGTGAGCAGACAGGTACGGTTCAGTTTAGTGCAGATCTGGACACTCAGATCCAACCCCTTGAAGGCGGGGAAGGTTGCCTGTGGATCGCTCATGGCAACAGCCAAATTGCCGCCAAGCCCGATAAAGGCCTTTGCCGTGCCATCGCGCATGGCCATGACAGCCTTGACCGCATTATGGCCATGCTGCCTTGGGCTCTTGATGCCAAAGGCCTGATCCAGCCGTGACAGGAAGGTTTCCGACGGAATTTCGGTAATGCCGACGGTGCGGTTTCCCTGCACATTGGAATGACCGCGCAGCGGACAGATGCCAGCACCGGGCCGGCCCATATTACCGCGCAAGAACAGGAGATTGGTCAATTGCTGGATGGCTTCCGTGCCATGGCGATGCTGGGTAATGCCCATGCCATAGCAGATGATGACATTGGATGAAGACCAGTAGACACGTGCAATGTCGCGGATCGCAGCTTCCGTCAGCCCTGAACGCGCAACAATCCTGTCCCAGGGGGTGTTTTCAATATCAGCCTTGAGCGCGTCAAAGCCAACCGTTTCATTGGCTATGAAATCACGGTCAAGCAGGCTTTCCTCACCCTTGGCAACGCGCAAGGCATCTTCTTCAAGAAGTGCCTTCATCACGCCCTTGATGGCCGCAACATCGCCGCCAACCCGAACCTGATGATAGGACGAGGCAAGGCGCGTTGCGCTGTCAGTAAGCATTTCCACCGGCGACTGTGGGTTTTCAAACCGCTCAAGCCCGCGCTCACGCATCGGATTGATGACGATGATCGGCTTGTTGCGCAATGAGACCGCACGCAGCGTCGCGAGCATGCGCGGATGGTTGGTGCCCGGATTGTGCCCAATGCAGATGACGAGATCGGCATGGTCGAAATCTTCCAATGTCACCGTGCCCTTGCCTACGCCAATGGCGCGCGGCAAGCCGACGCTGGTTGCCTCATGGCACATATTGGAGCAGTCGGGGAAATTGTTGGTGCCATATTCACGCGCAAAAAGCTGGAACAGGAAGGCAGCCTCATTGGAAGCACGGCCGGATGTGTAAAATTCAACCTGATTTGGATCGGCAATCGCGCGCAAGCGCTTGCCAATGACAGCAAAGGCTTCGTCCCAACTGACAGCCTCAAAACGATCTGTCGCCCGGTTGTAGCGCAGCGGCGTCGTCAGGCGCCCCTGATTCTCAAGGTCATGGTCACTCCAGTTCCACAATTCCGAGACCGTATGCTCGGCAAAGAATTGCGGCTCGACCCTTTTGGGGGTTGCCTCCCAAGTAACTGCCTTGGCGCCGTTTTCACAAAAATCGAACGACGAGGTGTGTTTCGGATCAGGCCAGGCGCAGCCAGGGCAGTCAAATCCATCAGGCTGGTTCATATCCAGAAGCGCGCGCGTCTTGGGGCTCAACCCCATCTGATCCTTGATGGCTTCGGCAACAGCTTTGAGCGCACCCCAACCGCCTGCCGGACCTTCATAATTCTCTATGCCTTCTGGTTCTTTTTCCATAATGCCCCATCTCAGCATATTTTATGCTTTTACTGGTTACACTCATCCACAAACATTATGAATACTGAATTAGAAATGTAAAATGGTTTACTTATGACGCGCATAATTTAATGTTTCATTCCATAATCCATCAAATTTCCTGGATAGCAGCATGACACCTGTTTCTTGTGTCATGCACATCCACTCTATCTGGCACTCTATCCGCCTGCCACCGCGCAATGCGATAACCGAACCCGGCATCAGAGTTTGCCGCTGCCGGGATATTGAGCAAGGCGGCTGGCACAAATGCACGATTGAGTGCTTTCAGCCCTGCTTCTTGAACTTGCCACCAATGATGAACAGGATCACGCCAACGGCTGCCATGATGCAGACCAGAAGAAGGTTTGACGCCTGCCCTGCCTCTTCGACCGCAGCTGGTTCAGCCGGGACAAGCCCAAGATCTTGCTGATCAAAAAAGAACCAGACGACAAGCGCCACCAATACGATCACAGTCCCTGCGATCTGCACCAGGCTTCCAAGTGTCTTATTCATGTTTCATCCTCCCAACCATGCTCGATGCGACCTTGTTACCATTGCAGCATCATGTCGCCGGCATTCATGCGATGATTTACTTATGACCGGAATGCTGATGCTACACATTCATAAAAATCAATTACCTGCACCAATGATGGCGACGACTTCCATGCCATCCCGCAGACATCAGCCCCGCCCCATGTACAGGGGTCTGTCTGCCGCCAGCCTACATGCCGGCAGCAGACAATGGGACCGGTCAGGACGTGATCCACTTTGCCAGATAGACCCAGACTGGTGCTGCAATGACAAAGCCAAGCACGCTGACGGCGAGCGAGGATGTGCCGGTGCGCGTATAGACCTGATACTTGCTGGAAATGATGATACCCGAAAATGCCGGTGGCAGGGCAACACTCAAGACAAGCATCTGGAGTACGGTTGAGTCCAGACCACACAGCCAACCGACGATCAGGAAGACGCCTGGCATGAGAACCAGCTTGAAGAAGGTGTTATAGGCAACTTCCTTGTCGAGCTCGATACTGTAGGCTGCAAGCGTAAGACCCGCAGCAAAGACGGCAACACTGGAATTGGCCTTTGCCAGAAGCGCAAAGCTCGGGTCAACCACAGCCGGAACCTTGATGCCAAGCAGCACGAGGATGACGGCCAGAATCGGCGCCCAGACGACAGGCTCCTTGAGTGCATCAATGAGTGCGCTGGAGTTCGATTCCTTTGGGCCTCCATCATTGCCGCCACCGCCAGCATTCAGCAGATAAAGGCCGATCGGAATGGTGACCGCATTGACCACAATGGCAACGATTGCCACGACAAGGCCCGTTTCAACGCCAGTGCCATAAAGCGGATCCAGGACTGCATAGCCAAGAAATCCGATCGTCGGCGAACCGGCAATCAGGGCACAGACGGCTGCTTCTGCCTTGGTGCGCTTGAAGAACATCATGATCGTGACATATGACGTCATGAACAGCGCAACCAGGCCAACCAACGAAATGAGACTTAACGTCGTGTTCTGGAACAGCATTTCGCGGTCAGCCCGCACAATCGAAGCGAACAGGGCTGCCGGCAGGGCAAAATCCAGAACCAGCTTGTTGAATATCTGGGCCTGTTCTGGCGCAAAGACATGTTTCTTACCCGCCATATAGCCCAAAATCATGACGACAAAGATTGGTATCAGGTCTGATACCAACATCTGTTGCATAAAGTTTTCCATGATCCGCCCTCCGGGAAGAACTGGCTTCCCTCATATTGGTATGAGTGAGCGCATGGATGACGCAATCCCCCCATCCACGCAGCATAAACGGGCAAGGCAGCATGCCACCTTGCCCATGATCAGGCTGGATCAGCCCTTGACGACGGTCTTGTATTCCTTGCGCAGCGAGCTCATGAAAGGTTCATCAATATCCAGATGACCCTTGACGAGCTCCTGTGGCGTCAGGGCAAGCCAGTTGTTGAGCGAGACATCCTTGTATTCGCCAGTGTGGAATACGTTGAGGACGCGAACAGGCTCATCACCAATATTCTCGATATAGTGCGCAAGCGTCTTTGGTACATAACCGACATCGCCGGCAACAAAGTCAAAGGTGCGCGCATTGTTGACCGCATCAAAGACGGTCATGCGCGCCTTGCCGCTGATGTAATATTGCAGCTCGTCTGCATCCGGATGCCAATGGACTTCGCGCATTGCGCCCGGCTCAAGATCGATGAAGAGTGCGGCAAGATTGGTGACTTCAAAATTGCGGCTGTCAACAACCTGGGTCGCACCACCCTCAAACACATTCTTCGGCATCTTTGATGCGCGGAAGACATATTTGTCGGTGAAGTTCACCGCACCCAGATCACGCTTGACCTCTTCAAGCGGTGCCGGTACCGGCTGACGGAAAATATATTTTTCCGAAGCCGGAATGCCGTTGAAGGCTTCGGCAGGAACGCCAAAATTCTTGGCCAGAACTTCCTTCGGCAGATGGGCAAAGAGCTCGGTCACAAGCAGAGTCTGGTTTTCCGAGAAGTTGCCATCATTGAAAACCAGAACGAATTCCGTACCTTCCTCAAGGCCCTGGATGGCATGCGGGAAGCCTGCAGGTGCAAGCCAGAGATCACCCGGCTCCAGATCTTCAACCAGCGTCTGGCGCTTGTCGTCCACGAGATAGAAACGAACCTTGCCCTTCAGGACATAGGCCCATTCGGCTTCCTTGTGCCAGTGCAGCTCGCGCACAACGCCTGCCGGAAGGCGCATATTGACAATGGCAAGCTCCTTCATGCTTCCCATTTCGCGCTGCGTTACTTCACGTGCCCAGCCACCATCTTCAAGACGGTTATGCGCCATGGCAAACGGGAATTTCAGATTCGGAATACCACCATGGTCAGTTTCCGGCGGCAGCAGAATGTCCGGATTCTGCGCTTCAACTGCAGGATTTCGTGGTCCGAGAATTGTTGCCCCCTTGGAACCACGGATAGGCTGGATCAGATCACTCATTCCATTTACCCCATAATGTTGATCCTATTACATATAATTGGAATGTTGTTTTCAAAAATGCAAATTAGTTTTAAAAAATATTTCGTATTTTTAATTATCTAAGAGCCCGACCTAAAATTAAGTTTAGCGATTTCAGTAGTTTATGATTCTCTATGTTTGCAAAAACTACGGAGGATCAGATG
>NZ_JBHSEL010000093.1:0-7895 GCF_042653845.1 Daeguia caeni
TTCAGACAATCCAGCCTGGCGAATGCTTAAACTACTTCGCCAGTGCTGGATATGGTTCCATCAAAAAGTGAAATGCTCTAGGTTCGTATGAAGACGTCGTAAAGCACGAAATCATTCAAACCGTGCGCGACCAGATGGGCATTACCAGCTTGTTGGGCGGTTATATATTGACCGCCCTGAACCGTATTGATGCATTGATTGGTATCTGGGCCGCCAGATCAAGGTGGTATTCGGCAACTGTTGCAATAACCGGGTAGCCTCCGGTCAATGGATGATCCCTGAGAAACAGGACAGGTTGGCCATTATGTGGCACCTGTATCGCGCCGGCAACCATGCCTTCGCTTGGCAGTTCTGTGTTGTCCTTGCGCTCAAGCGCCACTTCACCGGCAAGTCGGACACCAACGCGGCTTGATTGTGGCGTAACTTTCCAGAGTTGACTGGTGAGAAGCCTGCGCGCGCTTTGGCTAAACCAGTCCGCACGAGGCCCAAGCGCAATATCGAGTGTGACAATGTCATGCGTCCTTGGCAGTTCAAAAGCCGGCTTTACATCCGGGCTTATCTTGAGCAGGCCGTGCTCATCGTTCTTGAGTGCAATGGAGTCACCCGTGACAACCGGTTCCGGGCCGATCATGGCCAATGTATCGCGCGAGGCGCTGTCCAATACTGGAAGGACTGCAAAACCGCCACGGACGGCAAGATAGGTACGGACACCTCGTTTGGGATAACCGATGGTCACTTCATCGCCAGCCCTGAGCGTGATGGGCTGATATGTATTGAAGGCCATTACCTGCCGATTGGCACTGCGCACACTTATCGAGCATTGCGCGCCGGCAAGCGCAATGACCGCATCAGATGTCGTTGCAAATGAAAAGCTGCCCAGCGTCAATTCAAGAGCCGGTGTATTGGCGGGATTGCCAACAATGCGATTGACCGCATTAAAGGCATGACGATCAAGCGCGCCAGAGGTCGAAATACCTTGTCCAGCATGTCCAAAGCGGCCATAGTCCTGAAACAGGGCCGGGAGCAGGGCAGAGCGCACCTTGAAATGGGCTGGGGATTCCACAAGCCGTGCGACATCTTTGCGCTGTGGCGCCTGTATATGGACCCTCGTTCCTGATTTGCGCATGTCGCGAAAACGCACGCGATAACCAGGCTGAAGCAGGGCAGGGGGATTGCGGTCAATATCCCACATGGCAATGGGGGTTGTGCCAATAATTTGCCAGCCACCAGGGCTTTCTTGCGGATAAATGCCACTGAAGACACCTGCAAGCGCAACAGAACCGGCTGGAATGCGTGTACGTGGGTTTTGACGGCGCGGAACATGCAAGGCCGGATCGCCGTCAACGAGATAGCCAAAGCCCGGAGCAAAACCACAAAAGGCAACCTTGTATTCGCTCTCGCTATGGCGGCGGATGACATCGGCAACACTTAAACCCGTCAGTTCCGCCACTTCGTGCAGATCCTCGCCATCATAATTGACCGGGATCTCAACCAGCTGGCCGGACTGGGCGGGCTTGTTCGACAGGTCCCGCGCGGCGATTGCATCCGCGAGTGTTTTCGCCGTAATGCGGTCTGGCCGAAACCGGATCAGGATTGTTTTTGCGGCAGGGATCAGTTCCTGCACGCCAGCAACCGGATCAGCCTGCAAGGATGCAAAGAGTGCAAGAGTTTCTTCAAGGTCATTGAGTTCGACAAGCATATTGGTCAGATTGACCGGAAGAAAACGCATTGATCCTCTCAAACAAGATTTTCGCCATGCTGACTTCCAGTGGGACCTGACGTGTCCTGGAATGTCAGGCAATCCGCCTCAGACAGATGCCAGCCGCGGGGCCCAGTCCGGCAAAAGCAAGGTGCTCGGAAAGCATGCCATTCCCGTCATTTGCCGTCGGTAAATGAACGGATGGTTATGCCTTCCTGCGTAAAGCTTTGGCGGATTTCCTGCGCAATGGCAACAGCATCAGGGCTGTCGCCGTGAACACAGATGGACTGGGCGTCGATATGGATGATACTGCCATCAATGGCTTCCAGAGTGCCGTCGCGTGCAAGCCGGATCATGCGCCTTGCAATCTGTTTTCTGTCATGGAGAACAGCACCCGGCTCACGCCGCGACACAAGCTCACCTTTCGCCGTATAGGCGCGATCGGCAAAGGCTTCCGCAACTGTTGCAAGGCCAGAGCGCCGGGCAAGTTCAAGAATGGGTGCATTGGCCAATCCCATCAGGATGAGCGAAGGGTTGATGGCGCGGATTGCATCAATGACGGCCTGTCCCTGTCTGGCGTCGGTAGCAATGCGGTTATACAGGGCGCCATGGGGCTTCACATAGGCGACTCTGGCGCCAGCACTTGCGGCAATGCCCTGCAAGGCACCAATCTGGTAGATCACATCGGCAAAAAGCTCATCTGCGCTGATATCAAGATCCCGCCGGCCAAAGCCGACCCGGTCGGGATAGGAAACATGCGCGCCAATCACGACCCCTCTGTCTGCTGCTGCCTTGACCGTACGGTAGATTCCGGCCGGATCCCCGGCGTGAAAACCGCAGGCAATATTGGCCGACGACACGATGGACAACATCGCCTCATCATCGCCCATGCGCCAGGCGCCATAGCTTTCGCCAAGATCGCTGTTCAGGTCGATGGCTGGCATGCGCGTTTCCCCTTATCCGGCTTGCCGTGAATTGAATGGCTGCCTCTTGCATTGCAATTATAGCATGGGTCTTCTAACCCGAACAGAAACCGTTTTTCACATTCACAATTGCCATGACAAGGCTTATCAGCCCACAACCGTAAAACGGAACCATCCGTCTGCATCGAGTGCGGAATTTTTCTCTTTATACAGAAAAGACATAAGTCCAAATCTTGTGTCTGTGGGTTTCCTGATTTCCGGCACAGTATTGCTTGCCATGCTCAACTTGTCTCTGGCATAGTCGCTCAGACGATGGGATAGGCGACTTATATCCAGTCTGTCGGTTGCGCAGGGATCATAAAGCGCTGAAATTGCTGAGAATTTATATGGTGCATCGCGTGGGTGGCAAACAGGATCGAAACAATAAGGCGCGCATTGAGCAAGTCGATGCAACCGGCCCAGCCACGATTATTGATCCTGTAAAGCTGCTTGGCAATGCTGGCAGCAGCCTGGCACAGGCGCGCTATGTGCTGCTTGCCAGCCTCACTGGCATATTGTGCGGAACGCTCGGCTCCTATTTCCATATTCTTATTGACACATTGATCCTGTGGCCGGGCAAACTGGCCGCCTATTTCGACGGCACACAACTTCTGCTTATGACCATGGCAATTACCATGGTCTGCACGGTTCTGGTGGCCTTGGTGGTCAAGCGTGTGGCACCGGAAGCAGGAGGAAGCGGCGTCCAGGAAGTTGAAGGGGCCATGGAAGGACTTCGCACCGTGCGTTGGCATCGTGTCCTTCCCGTCAAATTTTTCATGGGGGCCCTGGCGATTGGTTCCGGACTGGTGCTTGGGCGTGAAGGGCCAACCATCCATATTGGTGCATCCTTTGGCGCGATGTTCAACAACTGGTTCAGAAACAGCATTCCCGAACAGCGTGGCTTATTGGCGGCCGGTGCAGCAGCCGGGCTTGCATGTGCCTTCAATGCGCCGATCGCCGCCGTTCTGTTCGTGATCGAGGAAACACACCGCCAGTTTCCCTATACTTACCGAACCTATATGGGCGTTATTGCCGCAGCACTCTTTTCAACGCTCATGACACAGATCATTGGCGGCACTGCGCCGGATCTGGCCATGCCGCAGATCAATCTTCCCTTGCTGCTGCTGCCCGGCTTTCTCGCCCTTGGTTGTGTGCTTGGCCTGCTCGGCGTTCTGCTCAACAAAGGTCTGCTGTGGACGGGTGACCTGGCTGCACGCATGAATGCTCATGTGCCCTATATTTTCCCGGCGCTCATCGGTCTTGCCGTTGGTGCGCTCCTCATTCAGATGCCGCTTTCCGTCACCGGCGGCGAACAGATCATCCGGCATGTTGTCTCGGCAAATCATGGCCTTACCTTTTTGTTGCTGCTTGCCTGCATGAGGTTTCTGACGCTGATTGGAAGTTATGCCTGCGGAGTTCCAGGCGGCATTTTCGCGCCAATTCTGGCACTTGCGACCTGTACAGGCATTGCATTTGGTGGCGTGGTGGACGGTTTCTTTCCGGTTGCCGACAATGTCCCACTTGCTTTCGCAATTGCGGCCATGGGCGGCCTGTTTACCGCATCGGTCAGAGCGCCTATTGTTGGCATTGTTCTGACGCTTGAACTCACCGGCTGCTATGGTCTTGCAATGCCCTTGATGGCAACCTGTCTTGCCAGCAACCTGACCGCGCAATGGCTGGGTGGCAAGCCGATTTACGAACAGTTGCTGGAGCGTACCCTGAGACAGGCTGGCATAGAGCCCAAGCCTGTCAAGCCGGAAAGCAGCACCGGCCTTGCCTGAAATCCGTTATCTGATCACGCACACTGGCGCGATCACGTCATGCGTGCGAATGACAGGCTGCACAGTCATGAAACATTGTATCATATGTGCAGCCTGATGCTTCAGTTGTTCTTTGCCAGACCGGCAAGGACACGTCTTTTCAGGGACCCCGCCTTCCGCCTGAGTCTGCGGGCGATGTTACGCAAACGGGCTGCTGGAGTGACTGCATTCTTGATAATGCAACGCAACGCCGCCTCAAGGTCATCAATATTTTCTGGCACCATCAAGGAGCCTCCCAGACGGGGGTTGATTTCCATGACCTTGACTGCGCCCGTATGATCGATTTTGTAGTCAAAATTGACAGGGCCATTATATTTGAGTGGCAACAGAAAACGATTGAGTCTTTCCAGGACGTCTTCACTGATAATAATGGGGCTGCGCAAAACCGTATTGCCTGGCTGCTGGATCCCGCCTGGCGGGTTGATGAACAGCTGATAAGTACAGTGCCATTTGGTTTTGCCATTGCGGCAGACCATATGCGTCACAAAATCGGAATCACTGGCGACATATTCCTGCACAATATAATCATGGCCCGCCCACATCGGCTGATTGAGCAACGACTTGAGCTCCGCCTGATTGTGAACGATCTCGACACCGATGCCGGCATTGAGGTCAATTCGTTTGAGCACGCAGGGATAGTGGGCTTCCGTGTTTCCATAATCCCGCGGGCACATATCCGCCAGATCATTGCGCAGGGCATAATCGGCAAAGGTCTTCTTGTTCGCAAACAGGTCAACCGCATCACGGTCGGGAAACAACCCGTATCCCACGCGTGGGCAGTTTCTGATATGCGGTTCCATCAGCGGAATGAGGACGCTATTGCCCAATTGGACAAGCACATTGGGCGCATCGATCGCATATCCCGGCAAGGTCTGAATGGACTGCACCCCCAGACGAGACCAGACGGCCGCGTCATTGCCTAGGGCTTCAGTCCAGTCTGCCGAATGTATTCCGAAGATGGTTATCCTGGGTGCGCTGCTGCTGGACCGGTTTAAATGGTTTTTTTGCTTTAGTGGTCTCAAATTATCACCGTAATGTCATCGTGTTCCCCGCCTTTTTCATGCACACTATGTTCAAACAAACAATCATTTTAAACAATTGTTGCCTTGAATTGTCGATTCCTTCAGGATATGCGCAAGTAACAGTTGTGGTTCTTGCTTCATGCACCAATTGGTGCCCATATTTATTCTGTTTGAGCGGTATGGAGAAATGATTCTTGTCTGGAATTTCACGCATAAAAGGTGCCATACGCTATTTGCGACGCGGTGATCTTGCTGGTTTCTGGCGAAGATTGAAACAGTATCTGAAGCAGGGACATGCACCGGTCTATGGTGAAAAGATCCGCACTGGCGCGGGCGCGCTCTGGTGCATCATGACAACGCCACATACGCTTTTCATTGCTCGATCGATCGCCAAGCGGCTCAGCCATCATGGCATTGATTGCGATATTACCACGGCAAGTCCGGCTGAATTTAATCATGATTTTTATATTGTTCTCTGTGCGCAAATGTTTACGCAATTGCCGCCTGGCAACAGACGCATCATCCTGCAGCTCGAGCAGTCTGTCAGTTCAAGATGGTTTGATGATAAATATCTGACACGCCTGAAGCAGTCGGTCGCGGTTTTTGACTATTCGCTACGCAATATAGAATTTCTGCATCAGAAACATATTTCCTATCCGCATGTTTTTTATCTGCCGATAGGGCAGGGGGATTCTGCTCCCACAGCCACAGATAAAAATGCCAAACAGTATGATTTTCTCTTTTATGGCGATAATCGCAGTTCGCCACGCCGGCAACATATGCTGGCTGTCTTGCAGGCGAAATATAAGGTCAAGATCGTCGATAATCTTTTTGATCAAGATATGTCTGACTTGATCCGGCGCGCGCGGATCGTCGTCAATATTCATTATTATGAAGGCGCTTTATTGGAGACACCGCGAATTCAGGAATGCCTGTCACTGGGCGTGCCTGTCCTGTCCGAAAGTGCATCCGATCAGGATGACTATCCCGAACTGGCTGGGGCGGTGCGTTATTTTACTGAAAATTCGACAGATGATCTGCTGCTTCAGGCCGGTCAGATGCTGGAAGAGCTTGAACAGCATGAACGTCATGTGCGCAGGGCTGTCCAGAAAAGTCAGCAAAGGTTCAGCTTCATGCTGGATCGCGCATTGGTGGCGCTGAACTTGCTGCCTCTGGACGTAATGAATACACATGCGCCCTATCTTGCTGAAAACAGCGAAATAGTTGCCCTGTCACTGCCGGAAACCATTATCCGGCGCAGGCAATTATTGACCGGCATGCCGCAGGACACGGTAATCTTTGATGGTGTGCGCTATCAACCTGGATGGCTTGGATGTGGCTTAAGCTTCAAGCTTCTGGCGCGCCATGCCTTGCAGCAGGGTAAACACCGCCTGACCATCATGGAAGACGATGCCGTCTTGCCGGATGGGTTTGACAACAGATACCGCATCATCAGGTCTTATCTCGACAGCAGGGATGAGCAGTGGGATATGTTCTCCGGTGTCATGGCAGAGATTGATCCAAGAGCGCGCATCCTTTCCGTCGAGGAATTTGAAGGTGAGACCTTCATTACGCTAGATCGCACGATGAGTATGGTCTTCAATATCTATAATAAACGAGCATTGGAGGTTCTGGCAGCCTGGAACCCGCATGACGGGATGTCGACAGGAATACGATCGACCTTTATCTGCAAAATCAGGATGATTTCAGAGTGGTTACAACGCTTCCCTTCCTTGCCGGACATCACGAGGAGCTGGACTCCACCCTATGGGGCGTTCACAACAGCCATTATACGCAAATGATTGCCACGGCGGAAAGAAAATTGCAGACAATGATCATTGAATGGCGCCGCGCCAATAATATCCACTAGCCTGATTGGATCTTCATTTGCTGTAAAGCAAGAGCCACCCCGCAGTGCAGGGTGGCTCTTGGCATTATAAGCTGATCAGAATTTGTAGTTGAGACCAACACGAACGGTGTGGAACTTGACGTTGTTCTTCAGATTGACGTCAAAGTCATAGACTGAAGCATCGATCAGATCGGTTTTGCCAAGGTCCGTGTACAGATATTCAGTCTTGAAGGTCAGGTTGTTGGTGATTGCATATTCTGCACCAGCACCAACCGTCCAGCCAAGCTTCGTCTTGGAATAGGAAGCGTCAGCCCAGTCAAGACCATTCGTTGCGGATACCGACGATTTCACACGACCATAGGCAAGACCGCCGGTGCCATAGACCAGGAAGCGTTCCGTGGCGACATAGCCGAGGCGGGCGCGCAGGGTGCCGAACCAGTCAACCTTGGTTTCAGCCGATGGTGTTGTCACGTTAACTGGGCTACAGTTGCCTGCCTGACGGTTTGGGCGTAAATTTTGGCGATGCAGACATCAGATATCATC
>NZ_JBHSEL010000094.1:0-7921 GCF_042653845.1 Daeguia caeni
CCGCTTAAATCAAACCCCAAACCGAGCCGGAAACTCCAATCTTCAAAAACACAAATAGTCTCAAATCATTCGACGACGGACAATACATATTCGGTCAACGGTAGATCGGCTAAAAGTTGAAAAACTTCGGGAGGAAGAAATTGCAGAAAACAAATGAAATGACAGAGACAAAATTATTGCGCTATGAGAATTTCATTAATGGAGAGTGGCGCTCTCCGGCAAGTGGCAATTATATCAAACTAATCAATCCTTCCGATGGTACGGAGCTTGCACTCATAGCACGGGGGAATCAGGCTGATATTGATCATGCTGTTGCTTCTGCCCGCCATGCGCTTTCTGCTGACTGGGGTAAGAAAACTGCGACCGAGCGGGGTCGGATTTTACATAGAATTTCAGAAAAAGTACTAGAAAACAAAGAATTATTAGCGAAGCTTGAGTCGATGGATACAGGTAAGCCATTAGCGCAAGCTCATGCTGATGTAATTGCTCTGGCCCGTTATATGGAATTTTATGGTGCTGCAGCTGATAAGGTTCATGGCGATACGATACCATATCAGAACGGATTTACTGTTCTTTCCATTTATGAGCCGCATGGTGTTACTGCTCACATCATTCCATGGAATTATCCGATGCAGATATTGGGAAGGAGCCTTGGTGCGGCTTTAGCAATGGGGAATGCTGCCGTTGTAAAACCTGCCGAGGAAGCGTGTCTGACCATATTGGAATTTGCACGAATTGCTGCAGAATGCAGTTTGCCTTCCGGTGCGCTTAATATTGTCACTGGTTTGGGAAATGAGGCAGGTGCAGCTTTAGCTGAACATAGCGGTATCAACCATATTTCGTTTACCGGCTCTGTGGCGACAGGCGAAAAAATACAGGCTGCCGCTGCTAAACACACCGTTCCGGTTACTTTGGAGCTGGGAGGAAAGTCACCGCAAATCATCTTTGCCGATGCAGATTTGGACAATGCGCTTACCTTTTTGGTTAGGGCAGGAATCCAGAATGCCGGCCAAACCTGTTCTGCTTCTTCGCGGATATTGATTGAGCGTAGTATCTATGAAGAAGTGATCAAAAAAATGAGTGAACTTTATCGTTCACTTGATGTTGGCCCCGCTAACGCAGATTTAGCCCTTGGTCCTGTTGTCTCGCATCGACAGAAGGCAATCATTGAATCTTATCTGGATATGGCTAAGAGAGACGGGCTACGTATTGTAGCACAAGGGAAGTTGGTTGAAAATGCACCCGACAATGGTGCTTATGTCCTTCCGACATTGATCCGGGATGTGCCAGTCAATCACCCTTTAACAAGAGAAGAAATCTTTGGTCCTGTGCAGGTTGCTTTGCCCTTTGATACAGAAGAAGAGGCGATCAACTTAGCTAATGATACATCTTATGGGCTTGTCTGTGGTATCTGGACAAGAGATGGTGCACGCCAATTCCGCTTGGCCCATGCTATCCAGTCTGGTCAGGTGTTCATCAATAATTACGGTGCTGGCGGAGGGATTGAGCTTCCTTTTGGTGGCGTGAAACGATCAGGTCATGGCCGTGAAAAGGGCTTTGAGGCTCTCTACGGTTTCGCAACGCTAAAAACGATTTCGGTCTATCACGGATGATAAGGATTTTATTAAAATTGGGAGGAAGATTTTGAATATACAAGATAAAGTGGTATTTATTACAGGTGCTGGGTCTGGTTTTGGCGAAGGTATGGCCAAGCTCTTTGCAGCTCAAGGCGCAAAGGTTGTTATCGTAGATCGTGATAAAACTGGCGCGGAACGTGTTGCAGCCGAAATAGGTGAGCAGGCACTTGCACTTACTGCTGATATTACAAATGAGAGGGATGTTGATCAGGCAGTAGACAAGGTTTTAGATTATTTTGGGCAGATTGATATTTTGATTAATAATGCTGGAGTAGGCCATAGGCCACAAGCAGCAGAGCTTGTCGAGCCGGATGAGTTTGACCGGATTGTAGGTGTTAATATCCGTGGCATTTATCTGATTACGCGTAAGCTTCTTCCTCATTTTAAGGTACGTCAGCAAGGTGTCATTTTGAATATCGCATCGACTGGCGCTGGTCGGCCACGCCCTAATCTTGCTTGGTATAATGCAACAAAGGGTTGGGTTGTTTCAGTGACTAAAGCGTTAGCGATTGAACTGGCTCCGCATAAAATCCGTGTTGTTGCGCTTAATCCTGTGGCTGGGCAAACTCCGTTGCTGACGACCTTTATGGGAGAGGATACTGAAGAAATTCGCGCCAAGTTTCTGGCCTCCATTCCTATCGGGCGCTTGCTTTTGCCTGAAGATCTTGCTCAGGCCGCTTTATTTTTGTGTTCGGACTTTGCATCGATGATCACAGGAGTCGCGCTTGATGTAGATGGTGGGCGTTCAATTTAACGGGGGAATGGAGATAATGAAAAGGATTTTGAAAATCGGGCTTGTGAGTGCTTTTGTACTTTCCTTGAGCGTGAGGGGATATGCAAAAGATCGTTTGATTGTTGGCGAAGTTTTGGAACCACCGGGGCTTGATCCTACAGCCAATGCCGCAGCTGCAATTCGTCAGGTGACTTATGCAAATTTGTTCGAAGGTCTTGTGCGAATTGTGGAGGATGGCAGTGTTGCGCCTCTACTGGCTAAGAGTTGGGAAATATCAGATGATCGCTTAATTTATAAATTTACGCTTCAGGACGGCGTAAAATTTCATAATGGCGTTCCGTTCGATTGTTCCATTGTCAAATTTTCTTATGAACGCGCATTGGCTCCGAATTCAACCAATGCTCAAAAAGGGCTTTTTGAGCCTATAGCTAGCGTGGAATGCGTCGACTCCCTTACGGCTGTCGTCACTTTAAAACGTCCTACATCCAATTTTCTTTTCAATATGGGTTGGGGTGATGCCATTATGGTTGAGCCAAGCAGTGTTGGAACTAATCAAACCAATCCGGTTGGGACAGGGCCGTTTCGTTTTAAACGTTGGGTGCAAGGTGATCGTGTAGAGCTTGAGCGCAATTTTGATTATTGGGGCGAGCCTGCCAAACTTTCCTCAGTGACTTTCCGCTTTATTAGTGATCCGTCTGCTGCTGCTGCTGCAATTTTGGCAGGGGATGTGGATGTATTTCCGACATTTCAAGCGCCTGAACTCATCAATAGGTTTGAAAATGATGACAAGCTGCATGTAGAAATCGGTAATACGGCTGGCAAGGTTATTCTGGCGCTGAATAATGCGCGTGCGCCGTTTGACAATGTCAAGGTTCGTCGGGCGCTGGCCCATGCGATTGACAGCAAGATGTTGATTGAAGGCATTTATTCGGGTTTTGGCACTCCGATTGGCTCGCATTATGCACCAGTTGATCCGGGCTATATCGATTTGTCGGAAACCTATCCTTATGACCCTGTCAAAGCACGTCAATTGCTGGATGAGGCTGGTGTCGCTCCGGGTACTGAGCTGACGATTATGCTGCCTCCGCCGGTTTATGCGCGACGCGGTGGTGAGATCATTGCGGCGATGCTGGCAGAGGTTGGAATTCAGGTGAAACTGGTACCGATCGAATTTGCGCAATGGCTTGATCAGGTGTTCAGCCGTTCAGATTTCGATGCGACAATAATCGCCCATACTGAAGCGCGTGATATCGATATCTATGCGCGTGATAAATATTATTTCAATTACAATAATCCGGAATTTACAGCGCTTTATAAAGCCTATTCGGAAGCATCCAGTGAAGAGCAGCAGTTGGAACTTGTGAAGCAACTTCAACAAAAGCTTGCCGTGGATGAGCCGAATATCTTTTTGTTTGCGCTGCCGAAAATCGGGGTTTGGAATAAGGACGTCAAAGGTGTCTGGAAAAGTACGCCAATACCGGTGAATGACCAGACAAAGACCTATTGGGTGAATTAATCAACCGGATGCAATGAGAAGCAGGCACATCTTAAATTTATCATAAATGAAGACGTGTTTCATTCCAAGGAGGAAGCTGTTTTGGGGTATATTGCGGGGAAAATAAGCTCTCTGATACTCACAACATTTGCAGTTTCAGTGATTGTATTCATGCTGATGCAGGTTTTACCCGGTGATCCTGCGGCTGTTATTTTGGGTATCAATGCACAGCCGGAAACTCTGGCTGTACTGCACAAGCAGCTTGGCTTCGATATGCCACTCTGGCAACGTTATCTCGTTTGGATCAGTGATTTTGTACGCGGTGATTTTGGTACAAGCTATACTTATTCAGTTCCTATCAGCGAACTTTTACTGCCAAGGATCATGCTGACTTTGCCACTTGCGGCTTTATCAATGCTGATATCTGTCATTATTGCCATTCCTGTTGGCGTCTATGCGGCGGCTACACGGGGACGGTTGCATGATGTCGTATCGATGGGAATAGCGCAGATCGGTGTAGCCATACCGAATTTTTGGCTTGGCCTTTTGTTAATTCTACTCTTTGCTTTGCAGCTTGGCTGGTTTCCGGCTTCCGGCTTTTCTGGATGGAATAATGGGTTCTGGGTTGGAATGCATTCGCTGTTTCTTCCGGCACTAGCACTTGCTCTGCCTTTGGCCTCAATTCTCGCGCGGGTAACGCGTTCGTCCGTTATTGAAACATTGAATGAGGATTTTATCCGCACAGCCCGTGCGAAAGGGTTAAGCCAGAAAGCAGCCCTTTGGCGACATGCTGTTCCGAATGCGCTTATTCCGGTGATTACAATCCTCGGACTGCAATTCTCGTTTTTACTGGCCGGAACCATTATCATTGAAAATGTGTTCAATCTTCCCGGAGTGGGGCGGCTGATCTTCCAGGCAATTATCCAGCGTGATCTGATAACGGTTCAGTCATTGATCACTTTACTGGCGGTTGCAATTATCGTCGTTAATTTTGCGGTTGATATGATTTACGGGCTTGTCGACCCTCGCCTTTCAAAAGGGGTGCATTAATAATGACATCCAATATTTTAAGAGCTTCCACAGTTTTCAGAACCGTGTTTCTGAGCCGGAATATGGTTATAGGCCTAATCATTACCTGCACATTGGTGGGGATGGCGTTGATATCCTATTTTTGGACACCTTATGTCCCGACGGCAATGAATTTTAGAGATAAGTTGCAAGCGCCAAGTTTTATGCATCCGATGGGTACGGATAATTTCGGGCGCGATGTACTTTCCATGATTATGGTGGGAGCCAGGAATTCGATTGCTGTTTCGTTAATTGCCGTATTGGTAGGAGCTGGTTTTGGTGTTCCGCTTGGTTCACTCGCCGCAGCCAAAGGAGGCTGGGTTGATGGTCTTGTCATGCGCATGACGGATATGGCTTTTGCCTTTCCTGCTCTTTTGACCGCTGTAATTATCACCACGATTTTTGGCCCCGGTGCTGTGAATGCTATGATCGCAATTGGAATTTTTAACATTCCGGTCTTTGCTCGCGTCACGCGAGGAGCCTCATTAGGATTATGGCAAAGGGAATATGTTTTAGCGGCTCGTTGTTCCGGTCGCGGCGATGTATCGATTACGTTTTTGCATGTTTTGCCCAATATCAATCATATTCTTCTCGTTCAGGCGACTATTCAGTTTGCCTTGGCGATCGTTGCCGAAGCCGGATTGTCCTATGTCGGTCTGGGGACACAGCCACCGATGCCAAGTTGGGGGAAAATGCTTAATAATGCGCAGACCTTTATTTATGATGCGCCGTGGCTGGCGATTTTCCCAGGACTGGCGATAACTCTGTCTGTATTAGGGCTTAATCTTGTGGGGGATGGCTTGCGCGATATTCTGGATCCGCGTGTCAGGAGGCAAAGATGAAACAGTCCCTCCTAGAAATATCACAAATGTCGGTATCGCTGCCATTTGCAGATAAAACAGTTGATATTATCTCGGATATCAGCCTGACCCTTGATCGTGGTGAGCGGCTTGGAATTGTAGGAGAATCCGGTAGTGGCAAGTCGATTACCGCACTGGCGCTGATGGGACTTTTGCCTGGTCGGATGACGGTCCGTGGCAGTCTTCGGTTTGACGGGCAGGATTTGGTAACAATGCCTGAAGACCAGCTTTGCAGGATGAGAGGCCGACGGGCTGCTATGATCTTTCAGGAGCCGATGACGGCGCTTAATCCGGTAAAATCAATAGGTGCGCAGATCGCGGAAGGACGCCGCCTTCATCTCGGTGAATCGCGATCTGATGCTGAAAAAAATGCGCGGTATTTATTAGATAGGGTTGGGCTAGCTGCGCCGCGATTTGATCTGGAGCTTTATCCGCATCAGCTTTCTGGCGGGCAAAGACAACGCGTCATGATTGCAATGGCCATTGCCTGTCAGCCGGATTTGTTAATTGCTGACGAGCCGACAACGGCGCTTGATGTGACTGTTCAGGCGCAAATTCTGGATTTGCTGGATGAGTTGATTGATGAAACTGGAACATCATTATTGCTGATTACTCATGATCTTGGTGTCATTTCTGAAATGACCGAGAGAATTGCCGTGATGTATGCGGGTAGGATTGTCGAAACGGGACCGACACAGCATATCTTTGGACATATGGCGCATCCCTATACGCAAGGGCTTTTTGCAGCTTCTCCGCATGCACTGTTTCAAACGGGGCAAATTTCAGCAAAGCGTCAGCGCCTCACAACGATCCCCGGAGGCGTTCCTGATCCATTACAGAGAAATATACATTGCAATTTCGCGGATAGATGCCAATACGCGCAGAATGATTGCAAAAAGGAAATTCCTAATCTCGGTCCTGTTGATCCGTCTTCATCGGTGGATCATTGCATCGCATGTTTTCATCCGCATTTAAGCAAGAGGATGGCATGAGTAAAATCCTACAGGTTCAAAATCTCGTTCGGGAATATCGCCTTCCTCGTCTTGGCCTGTTTTCCAAAACACGAATTTTGCGCGTTTTGCATGGTGTTAATTTGGAATTGAAAACCGGTGAAAGCCTTGGGGTCGTAGGAGAAAGTGGTTCTGGAAAATCAACGCTTGCGCGTTGTGTGATGGCAATTGAAAAGCCGCAAGCGGGTAAGGTGATTATTAATGGCGAAGATATTTATTCGCTTACGAGCACCCGCTTGCGAGAGGCGCGTAAAGGGTTTCAGGCTATTTTTCAGGACCCTTACGGATCACTCGATCCTCGTTATACGGTGAAGCGGATAATTCTAGAGCCTATTGTTTCCTTAGAGCCGTACACCAATCATACTGAGCGAATGCAGAGGGTGGAAGAAGTGTTGGATGCGGTTGGGCTATCAAAGGCTTCAGCTGAAAAATATCCGCATGAATTCTCTGGTGGTCAACGTCAACGTGTTGCCATAGCCCGCGCCCTTGTTACGAAACCATCCTTGATTGTTGCTGATGAACCTGTTTCAGCGCTTGATGTTTCTATTCAAGCTCAGGTGCTTAATCTGATGATGGACTTACAGGAAAGATACAATCTCTCCTATCTTTTCATTAGCCATGATCTCGGAGTGGTGAGAGCTATTACTGATAGAGTAGCTATCATCAATAGCGGGAAATTTGTTGAAGAGGGGCGTGCGTCAGAGGTTTTCGATAATCCGCAACATCCTTACACAAAAGCACTCATTGAGGCTATGCCAAAGCCTTTTTCGGGGCGACGGTCAAAACGTTTGGTATCGGCTACTCAGCTATAAGTTTAGGAATATTGATATGACAGATCTTGCAGATTTTTCAGCCGTAGAACTTATCACTGCCTATAGATCCAAAGAAATTTCACCCGTCGAAACGATAGATGCAGTCATCAAACGCATTGAAAAATGTGAGCCGGAATTAAATGCGCTTTGGGCTGTCCGTCGTCGAATGATTTGAGACTATTTGTGTTTTTGAAGATTGGAGTTTCCGGCTCGGTTTGGGGTTAGAGGTGGTTCGGGAAATCTGGACAGCGGAGATAAGTGGAATTTCTGCCTGACTTCGGCTTAGATGCCGAGAACAGGAGATAC
>NZ_JBHSEL010000095.1:0-8296 GCF_042653845.1 Daeguia caeni
ATATTAATAACAGGTTTCTCCTCATCCTGCTATGAGTTTCCCGAGGTGGAGAAGGTTGTCTTTCAGGCCCATCCCCTCCGCCAATTCCCCGTTTCCCCCTGTCCCTCCCCGCCCCACTTTGTGACCCCTAACTATTGATTTTCCGGGCTTTTCACGGAAGATCAGTTTCACCTTGTTTCAGCGCGACCCTCCAAAGCACGTGTCTGAAATTAGGAACGGAATTAGGAACGGGGTTGGGAACATGGGCGGAAGGAAGCTTCACAAATTGACGGCGCGGACAGTAGAAAGCGCCAAAGAAGGAAGGCACGCCGATGGCGGCGGGCTTTATCTAAACGTCGCGCCGACGCGCAAGTCATGGGTCTTTGTCTACGTGCGAAACGGCCGCCGCCGTGAGATGGGCTTCGGCCCGGTCGCATCCGTGTCACTGGCAGAGGCGCGGCGCAAGGCAGAGGAAGCGCGTAGGCAGCTGGCGGACGGCATCGACCCGCTCGATGCGAAGCGCGAGGTCGAGCGCGAGAAGCGGACCCCGACCTTCGGCGAGTGGGCAGACGAGTTCATTGCCAGCATGGAACCGTCCTGGCGGAACCCTAAGCATCGCGATCAATGGAAGATGACGTTGAGCCGGGTTCGTGATGATGACGGCAAGCTGGTCCGCTCCGGCTACTGCCTTCCGATCATCAACAAGCGCGTCGATGAGGTCACGACGGAGGACGTGCTGACGATCCTCAAGCCAATCTGGTCGACGAAGAACGAGACGGCCTCCCGCGTCCGTTCACGGATTGAGGCGGTGCTTGATGCAGCCAAGGCAGCAGGCCATCGCGACGGGCCAAACCCTGCCTTATGGCGCGGGCATCTTGCGCTGCTTCTGCCACCGCGAAAGAAGCTCCATCGCGGGCATCATCCGGCGATGGATTACCGCGACGTTCCGGCCTTCGTCGCGAAGCTTCGCGAGGCGAAGGGTGTAGGTGCGATGGCGCTCGAATTTCTTATCCTGACCGCCGCCCGGAGCGGCAAAGTCCGGGGCGCAACTTGGGCTGAGATCAACATTGCGGAAAAGCTATGGACGGTGCCGGCGGACCGGATGAAGGCGAACCGCGTTCATCGCGTGCCGCTGACCGGCCGGGCGCTCGCGATCTTGGAGCAGGCGGCGCTTTTGCGCCGGCCTGCCGCCGGTGATGATAGCGAGGCGCTTTTGTTTCCATCCGCAAGGGTCGGCCGGCCGCTTTCGGACATGACGCTGACGGCCGCCATGCGCCGGCTCGGGGCCGGCGACTATACGGCCCACGGCTTTAGGTCCAGCTTCCGCGACTGGGCGGGAGACTGCACGGCATTTCCGCGCGAGGTCGCCGAGGCGGCACTGGCGCACCGATCTGGCGATAAGGTCGAGCAGGCTTACCGGCGCTCTGATGCTTTGGAAAAGCGCAAGAAGTTGATGGAGGCGTGGGACGAGTATCTCGCCAGACCGGCAGGCGGGAACGTGGTGCCGATCCGCCAACGGAAGGCAACGTCGACAGGCTGACAGTCCCTGACCGACTATCTATCAAAAGCGCGCTCAACTCGGCGCGCTTCTTGTTTTTCCAAATATAGATTTCCATTTTTCCAAATTCACTCTCGTAGTTCTCTTCCAATTATGAGAATAGACGCGATAAAATTGCGCGCCTCCCTATTGCAAATCGCGCCAATTTGGCTTTATAGTTAGGGCATCGGCCTAGCCGAATGAAGAAAAGCTGAAACGACCACCGGCGCGCTTGTCGCGTCAAAGCGAAACTTCATTCGGAGGCAGGACATGGCCGACATTACTTCTCTGGAAAATCAGAATAAGGGCACAACTGCGCCCGGCGTTCAGCGGCTCGCGTACACTCTGGAAGACGCGGGCGAGCTTTTGGGCGGTCTCTCGCGAAATAGCTTCTATCGGCTGAACGCTGCTGGAAAGCTTCGGCTGATCAAGGTGGGCGGCCGCACGCTCGTTCCTCATTCTGAAATTGTGCGACTGCTTGGCGGCGATGGGGAAGCTGCGTGATGGCTCGCATAGACCACGCTCGCGCGAACGCGGCCGAAAGGATGCGCAGACAGGGCACCGATTGCATCGCCGACATGGGCATTCCCGGCGGCCTTCAGCCGCCCCGGCCTCGGCAGTCGAAAGCCGCCCTGCGCGCCGAAATAGAAGCGGCTACGGCAAAGATCACCCGGATCATTCGCTGCGGCGGCTGCGGTCACTCGGCCAGCGTAGTCGTCCCGGCTTCAAAGCTCCGCGCTCGGTTCAAGTGCAGCAAGTGCGGCGAGGTGGCGAAATGAGCGCTCCGGTTGTCTCTGTCCTGCCAATCACGCATACGCGCCGCGCCTATCTCGACCGGGAGGCACTGCGCATCGCGGCAGGCACTAAGGGCGCGACCTTCAAATCAGTGGCGTGGTTCGTTTACTCGTCTGCCCGGAACTCTGGCGCTTCGGAGGAAGCCGCGCAGCGCGAGGTCGCGCGCGCTATAGACTGGATCGAGGCGAGGCTTCGTCAGATCGAAGCGCTTCGGTCCTCGCCGCCTCCATTCGATAGGAGTGGATCGTGCGCGAAAGGGTAATGACCCCGGAAACTGCCTTCATCGAGAACGGTCACCTCGTCCTACGTGATCGCAATGGCATCGCTCGCTGGACGACAAATCCGGCGGATGGCGACGCGAACCGCGAAGCCAATCGAGGCTTCGACATAAATCGCCACCGCCTGCACCATATAGAGAAGCTGATCCTCCACCGCTACGGTGGCCCGGTCGATACCGATGATGCGCCTGCATATTTGTCGGTGGCCTTTAACGCTATCGCGATGTCGCGGAGGCTTCGCGGTTGGAAGCAATCGGCTGGACCGTTGCTTGCCTGGGCGCGGCAATGGACCCCACTGGCCGATCCTGCCGAGGTCGCGGCGCTCGCTACGAAAGTTACAGCGTCACCCCGAAAGCTGACTGGCAGAACCGTTGGCAAGCTGGTGCGGCTTACCCGATCCGAATGGGAAGCGCTCGACATTAAGACGATTGATCCCTTCGACCTTCCTCCGAAGCGGGTCGCCGAAATGAAGGCGGATCGCAAGCGGCAGCGCGACAGGGAAGCGGTCAATGCCGCCCGCCGCAAGAACGGCGTGCGGGCGATGGAAGATATTCAGTCGAATTCAATTCGAGCATTCTGCGAGCGTAATCGCCTATCCGAACGGACCTTTCGCTACAACGCGGGGAAGGGCGAAGCGAACCTCCTTAAGTGGCTGGCGAAAAAGGGCATTACCGGAAAGTTGCCGCAGGGTGTCGCAACATTAGAGAGAGCCTCAACTCTTATATCGCGACATGGAGCGGCAACATTTCAATCGAGCCGCGAACCGCTTTCTCCAAAGATCAATTCTTCGCCTCGGCGGGCCGCCCCAAAGCGGCCCCGCCGGAAGCTGGAACCTGTCAAAAAGGAGACCGCCATGCCGTCGAACGTGATCGATTTTGCGCCAATCCTCGCCGACCCCGCCCGTCGCGAGAAGCTGGCTCGACTGTTCAACGTCGTCGCCAACTCCTTCAGCAAGTCGGAGCCGAAGGCGGCCAACCGGGCAGGGTAGCGAAGCGGATACCAGCGCGGGGGCGTATCCCCCGCGACCCCCCGCCGGCCTCGCGGCCGGACCGGCGATGGGGGATGGGGAAGCCCAGAGCAATTTATGCAGGAGGCGAAAATGATCAAATGAGGAAAAGCAGTTGAGTAGTTGACCGCCGCTCGCCGGAACCGAGCGGCAGCCGAGAGGATCAAGCCAAATGGCACACGTATTTTTTGCAATCCAGCACCTTCGCTTCCTGACGGTGCAGTTTTTCCAAAACCGCGCGGCGGCGCTCAACGCCGGCCGCGCCAAACCAGAGCCGAGCAAATGAGAGAAATGACCGAGGAAAGGAGACGAAAATGAACCTGACATATTCACCTGATGCTGTCCGCATTGCCCGTGGTCATCCACTGGCGGCTGACGAAATTTTTTTAGCCGGCATCGAGGCCGGCATGCGCGAACTCGGCCGCACGGCAGATGACGATGAGCTTCGCGAATTCGCCGCAGATTGGCGCGTGAACTTTCTCGCCGGTCAACGCGAAGAACGCGAGCGATGGCGTCAAATTCTCGAAGCCCCGGCGGCACAGCTTCACCCGAAAGCCGCAATCCATCTAGCTGCGAATACCGACCTCGACGCGAAGGAGGCGCTCGACGCGCTGACCCTCATTGCCGGCTCAGGCCGGCCCAATTGACCAGCCGACGAAAGGAGCAAAAAACCATGTCGGAAAATATGACCATTGCGGAAGCCCGCGCCGCTGAGCGCGAGCGGATCAAAGCGATCCTTTGCGATCCCGTAGCGCAGGACCGCCGGCAGGCGGCCGAGGCTCTGGCGTTCGGATCGAGCATGGATGCGGCCGAAGCAGTCAGCCTGTTAGCAACCCTCGAAGTCGGCGCGCCAAAGGCCGCTGTACCCGGGATGCGTTCCGCCGACGCTCCGGGCGGTCTGATCGCCTTCGACCCCGAAACGGGCGAGCAGGTGCCGGGAATTGTCAGCAGCGATCCAACGCCGCTCCGCAATCCCGATCCGATCAAGGCGATGTGGAAGGAAACTATCGCCGGCATCAACCGCGAGACAGGCGGAGCGACCGCCGCGAAATGACGACCCGGCGGCGGGCCGCAAAGCCCGCCGTCGCCATGACGGAGGCACACATGACCGTCCACGAAACCAGCATCGACGTTTGGCCGCCCGAGGATATCGACCTGAACGATCCGCGATGGGTGACAGTGAAGGAGGCCGCGCACATTGCGCGGGTTGACGAGAAGACGGTGCGGCGGTGGGCGCGGGAGCGCCCCGTCGCCGTGTGGACGCCCGGCGGAAAATGTTGGATTGATCGCCGTCGTCTGTTCTCTGCCGAGCCACCTGAAACGCCGAATTTGTCCGGAAATGTCCACTCCGAAGCACCGCCCCTGCCGGGTATCCTTCACTGCGAATGAGGAGCTTCGTCATGGACTTCCGCGAAAATATTCTTGCTATCCTGCCCCCCGAAAGCCGGGCAAAGCTTGAAAGCTTGCTCATCGAGCGCAACGCTGCCCGCGCCGCGTACCGCGCCGCCAGCGATGCCGAAATGCATGCCCGGCAGGAGTTTGGGCGTGCCGAAGGCGCGGCGCGCCAGCGCCTTGCCATGCCGGGCGGTATCGAACTCGACATGCACCCTGCCGCCGCATTGGCGCGGCCGACCAAGGCGCAGGAGCGCGAACGTTCCGAAACTGAAGCGCGGCTGATGGCCCCCGTTGACGCCGCAAAGCGCCGCCTCGACCTTGCGGTCGCTGCCCGCGACAAGGCGGCAGAGCGGCAGAAAAGTTTCGCGTTCCTCGAAAACGTTGCTGCCTGGCTGAACCGTGCCGCCAGCTTCGGCGGAATGCGCCTCAAGCACCACGCGCCTGCCGCGCCGAAGGTCCGCGATCCTCGGGCAGAAATTCAGAAGCTGCGCAGCGAGCTTAAAGCGCTTGATGAGGCATGGCTGGCCGCAGAGAACGCGCCCGCGCCTGTTGCCGAACTCAAGTCTCGCTTCCTGACAGAGCTAGACGCGATAGCCGCGAAGGGCGCGCCAAAGGTCAATCATGCGGCTCGCGCCGGCAGCCCGGTCAACCTCGCCGCCGCCCTGCGCATCGGGCAAATGCCGGTCGCCCTTGCCGACGGGGGTACGCACTTTTCCTTGGTCGGTGATGGCGGCGCTTCGTTTTTCACGTGGCTGATGCGCGACGAAATCGCCGCGAAGATCGGCGCGATGATCGACGCCGCGCCGGCCGAGGGCGCGCTGACCGACGACGAGCGGGACGCCGAGTTCAGCCGTATCAGCACCCGCCGGCTCGAAATCGAGCGGGCCGAGGAAGCCCTCATCGTCGCCGCCGAGCAGGAAGGCCGCGCTATCCAGCGCCGCCGTGACGCCGATCCGCGCGCAATCCTTGAGGTCGCGGAAAGTTAACCCGCATCTCCGTCGCGGGGCTCGCGGCGCGGTCTTGGCTGTTTCCTGCGCCGCTCACCTAGGCGGCCGGCGTTCGCGCCGGTCGCCAACCCGACGCAGAGAGGATGCAGAACATCAAATACCCACAAAGCCCGATAGAAGGCCCGAGGACGCGCGTTTGTCTTTCGGGGCTACTTGGTATCTGGAAGCGTCAAACGCGCGCCAGCGGGCGCGAGAGGCGGCAAAGCGGGCGCGCGGATAGGTACCTTTCCGGCGGGCCGTCGAATGCGGGGCCGCCGCCGCCCGAAATTTGCGTGTTTTTCGGCGTTTAATTTTTCGACTTCCGTTTCCCTTTCTGAGGATCAAAATGGTGAACAATCAACAGGCTCAGACCGAGGCGGGAATGGTGACGGCAGGACAGGCAGCGCGCCTCCTGATGCTAACGCCGCGACGCCTTCGCCAACTTGCCGAGGCCGGTCATATTCCGTCAGCCGTGAGGGGCCGCTATCCCCTTGCCAGTGTGGTTCGCGGATACCTGCAATTCCTTCGCGAGCGCGTCGAGCGCATCAGCAGCAATCCCGGCGCTGACCTTGCTTCGGCGCGTGAGCGTGAAATCCGGCTCCGACTTGCTCAACGTGAGGCGCAGCTTGTCGATACCGTTGATGTTGAAGCCTTCCACAAGTTTTCTTCTAGCCTCTATCGCCGCGAACTGGATGGCCTCGGCAAGGCCGTCAGTTCCGATCCCATCGTTGCCGGCCAGATCGATGCCGCGCTCACCGCCGCGCTGGACCGCTTTGACAAGCGCTTTGCCGAAGCGCTGCCTAAACTTAAGCGCAGCGACGATCCGCTAGCGTGACGTCTGCTGGACACAAAAGCGGCCCGATGGGACAGGATTTCGGCCCTTTGGGACACGAAAACGCGTCTGTGGGACAAAATTCGGGGGCCTTGGGACAATCGCCAACCTGTTCTATGCTTCGTTATATGGGGTGGGCTTTCTTCTTCTTTGCGCTGGTTGCTGGGGCCGGCGTTTCGATTGGCGCTGCCGCTGCCGGTGATGCGCGGATTATCGGCACAGCAAGCGTGACGGACGGTGATACCTTAACCATCGGCCCCGTTCGCATCCGCCTGCATGGTATCGACGCGCCGGAAGCCGGGCAGACCTGCAAGCGTGCCAATGGACGATCATGGCAATGCGGGACGGAAGCGACGAACCGCCTTGCCGAGCTTGTCGAGGGCCGCGAAGTCGAATGCAAGGCATTGGACCGCGATGCTTACGGCCGCATCGTAGCGACCTGCACGGCCGGTGGCATCGACGTGAACGCCGCTCTTGTCGACGAAGGTCTCGCGTGGGCCTTCGTCCGCTATTCCAGCGATTTCGTTGACCGCGAGGCGGCTGCCAAAGCCGCCCGCCTCGGTATCTGGCAAGGCGAGGCGCAAGCGCCGTGGGAGTATCGCGAAAACCGATGGGACCGCGCCGCTGCCGCTGCACCGCGTGCTAATTGTCCAATCAAAGGCAACATCAACCGCGAAGGCGAAAAGATATACCACACGCCATGGTCGCCTCATTACGACCGAACACAGATCGATGAGGACGAAGGCGAGCGGTGGTTCTGCGACGAAGCCGAGGCGCAAGCCGCCGGCTGGCGACCTGCAAGGTGGAGGTAAGGTTTCCGTGCGACTGGATTACGACCACATCCGAGAGCTTTTGCTCCGTGTCGAGGAAGAAATCGACAAGCCGAGAGCGGAGGTAAGGTTTAGCGAGACGGCAAACTTCAAAGACTTCTACCATGCAGATCAGTTAGTTCGCGCAGGCTTTCTTCGCGCGATAGACGTAACGACGATGAGCGGCGGCGGCTACATCGTTCTCGACTTGACCTTTGAAGGTCATCAACTGCTCAACAAGATGCGGAACGACACGATTTGGCAAAAGACTAAATCGAAAATCGCGGAAGTCGGTGGAGCAGTGCCGTTGCGAATTCTCGAAAAGCTTCTCGATCATGGTTGGGACAATCTGCCTCTTTAAGGCCCTTGACATGCGCCGGATTTACGGGAGGGCTTTGGAGCTGACGGCACGATCATCCGCGATGAGGTCTACGGAGTTAAGCAGGCAGGCGGCCACGGTGATGGCCGGGCCGCCGATTAGCCGAGGCCCACAACATCCAGCGGATCGACCAGCCTTTCGACTTCCTTCGCAGAGATAGCTTTGCGAACGATGAGCGCCGCAAGCTCGCCCGGCTCGCGGTCTGATCGGCCCCCATGGACGGGTCCAATTTGATTGTTAGTGCAATGATGGTCGTGGCGCCAGCGCGGGCGGCATCGCTGGTTGGGGTTGCAGGGCCGC